>JAGRJO010000030.1 GCA_020442725.1 Lysobacterales bacterium | reverse complement strand
CCTAAACTAAATTTGTTAATCAATATTGATGCAGATACTTATGTAAAAAAATCTAAACAAGAACAAATAAAAGCTCAGTTAAAGAACTGGATAATTGAAAGTGCAAAACTTATAGTCAAAAAATGCCAAAATGGTGATAAAATTCCAATATCAATAGTCGGCTCCAAAAAAGACATACCGTTTAAATATTCATTGCATTTATACAGGAATGTACCTCCATCAAGTAACAACTTCTCAGTAATGTTCTCCACTCCTTCTGATATGAAGGAAGAAAGAGTAAAAAGATTAACTCAGGCATTAAATAATAAACTTCCAAAATTATCAAAATCAAAAACTAATTTAAATGATATAACTGTCTTGATTCTATATATAGATGATATACAGCTCTCCGAAAATTACACAGTTTTAGATTCGCTAAAACAATGTATTTCAACTGTTGACAAAAAACTTGTTCCCAATGAGATTTTTATCGTTGATGCATCGATGAGTCCTTACATTGTTACTCCATTTTTTAACTTTTTTAAAAGTGTTTATAAATAATAAAGGCAACTCAATGAGCTGCCTTTATTATTAATGATTATCTGAGTGCTTATTTCTTGTTGTTATTAACCGATAAATCCAATGCTAAGTCTTTTGCTGTTTTTACGCTGAGCATTTCAATCAGTGCCATGGCGGCATCACCACCACCTTCGGAGCCATTGCTACTCATTTGAATTTCAGGAACCCACTTCTGGCTTTCTACAGCTTTGGCAAAATAGCCCATGACTCTTTGATAGGTTTCGAGTTTTTGTTGGAGGGCTCCATCGGCTTCCATTACCAATTTCTTATATTCGGCATCACCTTCACCACGAAGAATTTGTTCTTGCTTGTATTCAGCGGCTGCCAGTTTTTTCTGTTCAGCTTCCAGTTTTAATTGTCTGGCGACTTCAACTTGTCGTTCGGCGGCAATCACAGCGATTTCTTTTTCTCTTTGTGCATCAACAATCGCCTGAGCTTTTACCACTTCTTTTTCATATTTAGCAGTCATCACATTAGCTTTACCTTGTTCTTCTGAAGTAATAGCATCTTGTTTCGCTCTTTCGGCATTCGCCTTAGCTGTGATAATTGCCATGGTTGCTTCCCTTTTGGTGGCAATTTGTTGCAATGTTTTTGGCTCAAAGTCCCAATCGGTGATTTGAAAACCGGTAACGCTGATTTCGTACTTTTCCATGTCACTGGCAACATGTATCGGTAGTCCGTTTTCACCATAACTAATAACCGGAATATTCTTAGTCACAGTTTTTCCGGTACCTTCATCAACCGTGGTGATTTTTTCCAGTTTAGTTTGAAACTTACCTTTGGAAATCTGTTGATTCGCCCATTGGGTGAAAATACTTCTTTTTTCAGCATAAGCCTCTTCTGAGCTCATTAAACCAGCCGTCAGATTCATACCTTCTTCTGTGATTGATTTTATGAGTTTTTGAGCAACACCTCGGTTAGAACGAAAATCCTTGTGCAAGTGCAACATGGTTTCTTCATCCGATGGTAAGGTGAACCGTGCTTTTCCATAGACTGTTCCTGTACCACCGTCCTGATAACGAACCGAAATACCTTGCTGGTCAATGGATGAATCAGCTTCTGCGATGGTTTTGTCATAATCAAACGTTATAACATCATTATAAACCTCTGTCGTTCCGAACCAGATTGGATAAATACCCGGTGAGAATTTCACATAAAGTTTACCTGTTGGATATTGGACAACCGTTCGGTGTCCGGCATTGTTGATTCCAAATGCCATAAAAAGCATAGCTATAGCTCCAAAGATAACTGCTAAAACAACAAAAACCTTGATTTTACTGCTTCCCATTTTATTTCCCCTGTTTAATTCTGAGCTACTATTCTAACCAGTATAAAGTTTTAGTAAATGGTATTTTTGGAATATAAAACAAAAAAGGCAACTCAATGAGCTGCCTTTTTTAAATTCACAATGTGAAATTTTATGACTGAGCTAATTGTCTTAGCACATATTGCAGAATACCGCCGTGTTGCATGTATTCAACTTCTTTTGGAGTATCAATTCTGACTATCACTTCAAAATGTGTCTTTTTGCCGTCATTGGTTTTTGCAGTAACCTGAGCGACTTTAGAAGCTCCGTTTTCCAAACCTGTGATTGAATATGTTTCATGACCGGTTAAACCTAATGAGTCGGCACTTTCACCATCTTTAAATTGCAATGGTAAAACGCCCATTCCAACAAGGTTGGAGCGATGAATTCTTTCAAAACTTTCAACAATAACTGCTTTAACACCAAGTAAGTTTGTTCCTTTCGCCGCCCAATCTCTTGACGAACCTGTTCCGTATTCTTTACCGGCAACAACAACCAAAGGAGTTCCCTCTTCAGCATAAATACGGGAAGCATCGTAAATCGACATTTCTTTATCAGTTGGCTGATGACGTGTCCATCCACCTTCAGTACCTGGAGCCAATTGATTGCGAAGTCTGATGTTGGCAAATGTACCACGCATCATCACTTCGTGATTACCACGACGAGAACCATAAGAGTTAAAATCTTTGCGTTCTACACCTTTCTCATTAAGGTATTTACCGGCCGGTGAGTCAACCGCTATCGCTCCTGCCGGAGAAATATGGTCTGTTGTCACACTATCACCCAATTTTGCTAAACATCTTGCACCGGAAATATCTTCAATGCTACCTGCTTGCAGTGTCATACCATCAAAGTATGGAGGGTTTTTAATGTATGTGGAATCATCTTGCCATTCGAAGATTTCTGACTCTGAGGTTTTAACTGCTTTCCAGTTATCATCACCCTCAAACACGCCGGCATAACCCTTGTTGAACATATCAGCATTGATGTTCTCAGCAATCGCTTGCGCCACATCATGAGTGCTTGGCCAGATGTCTTTCAGATAAACAGGATTGCCATCTTTGTCATTTCCAAGTGAATCATTATACAAATCAAAATCAACCGTTCCTGCCAACGCATAAGCGACAACCAAAGGAGGAGATGCAAGGAAATTCATTTTAATATCGGCATGAATACGACCTTCAAAATTACGATTACCTGATAAAACCGATGTAGCCACCAGACCATTATCTTGTATGGCTTTAGAAATTGCCGGATCTAAAGGACCTGAGTTTCCGATACATGTTGTACAACCGTAACCAACGACGAAGAAATTCAATTTTTCCAAATCGTCCAGAACTCCTGCACTTTCCAAATATTGTGTCACCACACGTGAGCCCGGTGCTAATGATGTTTTAACCCAAGGTTTTACTTTCAAACCTTTTTCAGCAGCATTTTTCGCTAACAAACCGGCTCCAATCATGACTGCCGGATTGGATGTATTGGTACAAGAAGTAATTGCAGCAACTGTAATATCACCATCTTTAAGATCAAAACTACCATGTTCTGTCGTCACTGCTACCGATTTTTTCTCTCTGCCCTTTTCCATATCGGCAAAAAGGGTTTGGAATTTCGCTTTGGACTCTGAAAGAGCAATTCGATCCTGAGGGCGTTTTGGTCCGGAAATACTCGGTACAACCGTACTCATATCCAATTCCAAAGTGGATGAGTATTCTGCATCAACAGAGTCCGCTGTATGCCACATTCCTTGAGCCTTTGCATAAGCTTCGACTAATTCAACTTCTTCATCAGATCTCCCTGATAGTCTCAGGTATTTAACTGCTTCCGCATCTACCGGGAAAATTCCGCACGTTGCACCATATTCCGGAGCCATATTAGCAATGGTTGCCCGATCTGCCAAAGGTAAGTTTTGCAAACCATCACCGTAAAACTCTACGAACTTCCCAACCACTCCGTGTTTTCTCAGCATTTCCACTATTGTCAGAACCAAATCCGTTGCTGTTGTACCTTCTGGTAATTTTCCGGTCAGTTTGAATCCGACAACTTGAGGAATCAACATAGAAATAGCCTGACCCAACATCGCTGCTTCGGCTTCAATTCCTCCAACTCCCCAGCCCAGAACTCCAATTCCGTTAATCATAGTTGTGTGAGAATCAGTTCCCACAACTGTATCCGGATAGGCTTGTAAAACACCGTCTTTTTCAACTCCAAATGTGACACGAGCAAGTTTTTCCAAATTCACCTGATGCACAATTCCATTGCCGGGAGGAACAACCTTGAAAGTATCAAAGGCTTTTTGACCCCATTTCAAAAACGCATAGCGCTCCATGTTTCTTTGATATTCAATATCTTCATTGGCAGATTGTGCCGATTGGTTTCCGTACTTATCCACTTGTACCGAGTGATCAATAACTAACTCAGCCGGCGATAGAGGATTAATTTTTTGAACATCACCACCCAAATTCTTCATCGCATCACGCATCGCTGCCAAATCAACAACTGCCGGAACACCTGTAAAATCCTGTAAAACCACTCTTGATGGCGTGAAAGCGATTTCTGTCGAAGGCTGTGCTTTTGCATCCCAGTTACATAGTGCCTCAATGTCTTCTTTGGTGACATCGACACCATTTTCATGCCTTAATAAATTCTCAAGTAAAATTTTCAGACTGTAAGGTAAACGATTGATATTGTGCTTTTTGCCTAATTCGACCAGGCTGTGGATTTGATAGTTTTTGCCATTACTTGAAACTGTAGTGGCAGTATTGAATGAATTGCTCATGAAATAACCCCTTTGATTGTTGTGTTTGGACGGCTGATTATCACTCCGTCGAAAAAATCGTGCGTATTATCCTATTTTTCGATCTTAAAGTCATTAGCCAAAAGTATTATATTGAAGATATATTGGGCCGAGGATTGTTCTATTTATTAAAACTTTGTTATTTTTCTTTGAAATACTTCAAATTTGCAAACGAAACTGTATATAATTAAGTTGAGAATTAATCAATTACCTTTATGGGAGGAATTTTTTGTGCGTATATTTGTTTTATTTATTTTATTTTTAAGTGTCGGGGCTTTTGCTCAAGAGACGAAGACTGGTGGTGAGTCTATTGATTTATTACCTCGTGGTGGTTGTACTATCATTCCGGATGATGGATATGATGGTAGTATAGCATCAATGGCTTGCATTACAATAGCAGGACCTGGTGGAGTTATTACCGATTTAAATGCTGAGATTACCATGGAGCATACTTGGATTGGAGATTTAACCTATAAAGTAGTTGCTCCTGACAACACAACATTAACTCTAATGAGCAGACCCGGATTTGCAGAGCCAGCTGATGATGGTTCTGATTGTTGTGGTGACTCTTCAGATCTCCAACTTGCTGATACATTAACTTTCCGTGATGGTGGTGCAACTTCTGCAGAACTTATGGGTAGCACTATTATTGGCACACAGTTTGTGTGTGGGGATGACGGTTTATGCGAATATGCACCTGCACCTGATACAGGTCCTGGCACGAGCTTTGCAGACTTTGTTGGTCTTCAAGCTGCTGGTAACTGGCAGGTTTGCGTTGGTGATGGTGGCTTAGGTGACTCGGGAAATTTATGCAGTGCAAATTTAAACTTCACAATTGCCATTGGTGCTATTGCAACATCGACACCATCAGATGGATCTACTTTAAATTTTGGAATGGGTGCAGCTTATAACCTAACAATTGGTAATGATGCTGGAGCTGATACAGATTTGGCAAATATTAGTTGTTCATTTGCCGGTGGCGATGCGGCTGAGTTTTCTGTGACTTCTGGCAATCCGGCCGGTCCTGTTGCACCTGGAGGATCAACTGTTGTCTCATTGGCTGCCAATACACCTCCTGACAATGGTAGCTTTTCAAGCACTTTAACTTGTACTTTCGAAAATGATAACACAACAGGCTCATTCTCATGGCCTGTGACAGTTGCCGGTGCTTATGTTCCTCCTGTGATTCCATCAACTAATTTCTATGGCTTGATGTTATTACTATTGGCAACATTATCAGCTGCTGTAGTTGTATATAGAAAAAAGTTTATTTAAATTAAGTTTTTAAGTAACAAAAAAAGCCTGTTGCTTTTGCAACAGGCTTTTTTTATAGGGTTTTAAAACTTTACCTTGTCTTACCTTAAACAGGTCAATCACAACGAATGTCGTTATATTGATTCTTATTTAATTCAGAAATATTTATAGAACTCTTTTGTCCTGATAACCATTGCACTTCAACAACATCGTTATCTTTAGGGTTATAAAATTGTACCCTAGGGTCGATAGATGAAGCATAGCTTCCATCGGTATGAATTGATTTGTATATGACTTCATTATTGCTTTTGTTATAAATTAGTTTAGCACCATAATCGAATCGATTATTACAAATCAGTTCGATTCCTATCCAAGAATCAGGATTCGAACTATTCTTAAGAATCGTTGGCTCACCATTATTGTTATTAATCAATATGTCAACATCCCCATCATTATCTATATCCGCTGAAACTAATCCTCTTCCAACATTGTTATTGAGTTGTGTTGCCCATTGCTGGTAGATAAATTCATTCTTTCCTTGCAACCAAATTTGAACAGGCTCGCCAGATAAACGATTATCGTTTGTGCTATCTGCGTCTACAAGTATTGAACCATTAGTAGTTATAATGTCCAAAATATTATCACTATTTAAATCAGCGAAGACTGTTCCAAACCCTGTCAGACTCCGAACGTGCTTTGTTAACTGAAAGTTCGCAGTTTTATCAAAAAAATACCCCTTCTCATTAAGATATAGTGTGTTTGTCTCCCCTGTAAAGTGAGTGATATAAATATCTGGAAAAGAGTCATTATTTAAGTCACCGATTGCAATCCCCATGCTCGCCTCACTTTCTCCCATTAAGTTGACAGCCACTCCTCTGGACATTCCAACTTCTTTAAACTTACCATCACTGTACAAATAAAGTTGATTCGTTTGCCCATCGTTTGCGATATATATATCTTGTGAGCCATTATTATCAAAATCTGCAGCTACAACTCCTAATGCCGGCATATTTAGAATATTCATTGTTTCTAAACTTATAGATGAGAAAATTTGTCCATGATTGTTTTTATAGAATAAGTCTTTAAGAAACTTATATGCCTTTGGTGAGCAATAGTCTTGCATGCCATTTGATAACAAACACTTTTGCCCATTCCTATCATCGACGTAATTGATAACCCATACATCCAGATAACCATCCTTGTCATAATCAAACCAGGTTGCACCTGTAAAAAACTGTTTTCCTGCTGGTGACTTTATTTTATCACTCAGTTTAAAACCTTGCCCCTTATTATTTTCCCAAAGCTGTAAGATATCTTCACCACCAACCAACAAATCCTGCCAGCCATCATTATTGAAATCAGCAACTGAGGCAAATACCAAGTCAGTAATACCTGAAAGACCTAAGCTCTGGGTTACATCAACAAATTTAAATCCATTGTTAGAGTACAACTTCGACTCGTTCGATTTTCTTCCATACTGAGCAAAAAAGATGTCCATATCACCGTCATTATCATAATCGATAACGGCTAACCCCGAACCTAACGGTTCATAGATTGAATACTCATCTGAAAATCCTGAATCATGTTTAAAGTTGATTCCAATATCTCTATTATTTATTTGTTGTAACAAGGATTGATTCTTGGCTTGTGTATTAGTTTGATTATTCTGATCAGTACCTGGATTGTTCTGAGAACATGATGCCAGCAAAATACTGAGATAAAGAATATTATGCTTTAATTTCATTGAAGTAAGTTAAAGTCGAGTTTCTGATTATTTTTTAAATTATTTAAAAGTTTAATAAAACTATTAACCATTTCGGATGATTTCTCCGAGTCAATAGCAGCAACAAATTTATCGATAATTTCATCTGATTTAATCTGCGGAGAAAACTTAGCTTTTACAAGTAATGCTAATCCGACATTTTGTATGTCACTAGATTCGGTAGCTAATAAAACATCGGCTAGTTTCTGATAATTGGTGATATGAACTTCAGGGTTATTTAAAATTATTTTTGCATAGAAAACATAATCTTTTTTATCGGCTGATAATATCCATTCATCCAACAATTCAGATAAGCCTGTGTATTGTGTCTGAGTCAGTAACACTTTGACTAAACTCGACTTTATGGCAAAATCTTGTGGCTCTCTTCGAATCAACTCAGACATCAGCTGAAAATAGTGCTCATAATCATTTAAATAATACTCAACACTTGCATAATTCCTAAGGATTTTAGAATGATTTGGATTGATTTGATATGCCATTGAGAAGTACTCTCTAGCTTTTAAGTAACTTTTTAGCTGTAATTGTATATTTCCTAAGTTTATCAATGGCTTAATGTTTTGCTTATCTAGCTCATGAGCTTTGAGGAATTGAGCCTGAGCATTATCGAAATCACTTTTACGATAATACATACTTCCCAGATTGAGATAGTTATCGGATAGTTCAGGTTCTAGTAAAACAACCTTTTTCATCACTTGAATCGCAGAATCATTATCATTTCTAGCATTAAACAATTTAAATTGATTCTTCAAATGAGATAGCGGATTTCCTAATTCCAACTTGGTTTTAGAAAAGCGATTTTGAAATTCGAAGTTTTCTTGTGAATGGCTTTCTGTCAGCTTCTCTGCCATTTCTTTACGATCACACATTCTGTAAGCAGAAGCTAGTGGCGTATTGACTTGAGTCAATTCAGGCATTATTTTCAAAACATACTTGAAATTTTCGATAGAAGATTCGCAATCTCCGCTAATTAAACTTGTCTGACCTTTGTAATAAGTGGCAGCAGCATTATTGGGAGAGAGTTTATCTATAGCATTGAGAGTATTGTTTGCTCCTTCAATATTTCCCTGCTCAATAAATATTTGAGCCCTCAGTAAATAAAATTGCACTTTATCTGTATTACTGGCTGTTGCCACTCCATCCAGTATCAGTTTATGAGCTGCTGAATAATTTCCCTCTTCAAACTCAATTTTTGCAAGGTGATAGTGAATATCGACATCAGCATCAGTTTTGAGCAAATGAATGAGAATTTCTTTGGCTTTTTGCTGCTCAAAATGGGTCAACAGTATATAGGATATTTGTTTTAAATCTTCTTTCTTGCTTTTTCCAAGAGAGTCAGTCAATTTTTGATAAATTTTTCTTGAATGAGAGTCCCAAGAAGAAGTTTTTACCTGTTTGAGCTTATCAGAAAGCTCAGAACTCATTTGTGTTTGTTTGCAGGAAATAAGGCATAAAAATACTATCAGAGTTAAGGTCAGTTTATGCTTCATAGATTTGTATTTTTTTCCAGCCACAAATTATGAATCTTACAAAACAGTTCCGCGGTTTTTTCAGTATCGTACATCGCTGAGTGAGCTCGTTGCTCATCCCATTCAATTTTAGCCGCCTTAATTGCTCGAGCTAAAACAGTTTGACCATAGGCTAACGCGGATAATGTTACAGTATCCAAACAACTAAACGGATGGAAAGGATTTCTCTTAATTCCTGTTCGCTCAACTGCCGCATTGACAAAACTCAGATCAAAATGGGCATTGTGACCAACTAAAATAGCCCGGTTACATTCAGTTTCTTTAATCTCTTTCCTAATCGGGGTAAATATTTTACCCAATGCCGAAGTTTCATTTTGCGAAAGTCTTAATGGATGATCCAAATCAATACCTGTGACTTCTAATGATTTCGGATCAATTTTTGAACCCTCAAAAGGAGTAACATAGGCCGTATTAACCTCATCATAATACAACCGCCCCTCATCGTCTTGTTTAATGATGACAGCCGCTATTTCTAGTAATGCGTGAACTTTAGGATCAAATCCCCCGGTTTCGACATCGACAACGACCGGAAGAAAACCTCTAAATCTGTTTTTAATTGATTTCATGACGCAATTTTAGCCGATTTTTAATCAAAAAACAGGAATGAAATGAAATCCCTAAAGCAAATGTAAGGAATTATTAAATGTTGCAAATTTATAAGAATAATATGATACAATTCGCACGTTTCTATAATTAAATTTTTGGAGTAAGAAATGAAAAGAGCATTTTTTGGAGCAGGATTAGCATTATTGGCAAATGCTTCTTTTGCAGAAAACAATTTTGATGATCGTTGGTATGTCACGCCTGGTGTTAACTATGTAATCCCAGATAGCGACAAAAACGCCAGTTCAGCATTGGCAGCCGGCATTGGTCTTGGTAAATTTTTAACAGATAAAATCTCACTGGATTTTGAATTAGACAGAACAACTTTAGACTTGTCTAATGAAGATGAACTTGAGCAAAATACTTTTGGTTTCATGGGTAGATACCATTTTAATGAAAACTCAGGTTTCAGACCTTACGTTGGTTTGGGACTGGGCTGGATGACTAGCAAAATGACTGGTTACGATAAAGATCGTAATGGAATTGGCAGCGTTGCACTTGGTATTAACAAAGCATTGTCTGACAATTTCAAGCTCAGAACTGAAGCGAAATACAGATATGAAAAATCAGATAAGAACATTACCGGTGAAGACAGCTACGGCGATATCGTTTTAGGAGCGGGTATCACCTATTTAATGGGAGAGTCAAACGCTCCTTCAACAAAAACCCAATTAGTTGAGCAACAACCTCAGGTTGACAGCGATGGTGATGGCGTTAGTGATGCAAATGACAAATGTCCAAATACTCCTGCAGGAACTGAAGTTGACGCAAACGGTTGTGGAAAAGTTGATGGCGATGACGATAATGACGGCGTTGCAAACTCAATGGATGCATGTCCAAACTCAAAACCGGGTGCTGTCGTAGGTAAAGATGGTTGTGAAGTTCAAGTAGTTATTGAGTTACAAGGTGTTCATTTCGATACTGACAAAGCCACTTTGAAACCGGAATCAGTTGCTATCTTAAACGCTGCTGTGAAAACATTAGGCGAGCACGGTACAATCATGGTTGAAGTTGCCGGTCATACTGACTCAACTGCAAGCGAAGCCTACAACCAAGACTTGTCAGAAAGACGTGCAAAAGTTGTGTTTGACTACCTTGTTAATCATGGTGTTAGTGCAGACCGCATGACTTGGAAAGGTTATGGCGAATTGCAACCAATCGCAACAAACGATACTGAAGAAGGTAAAGCCAGAAACAGAAGAACAGAACTCAATGTTAAATAATTGATTCTGACTTTGTATCTACGAGAAAGCCTGCATCATGCAGGCTTTTTCATTTGCTAATTATGAACCCTTTCACTCAAGAAGTTATTTCTATCATTCGCTCGATTCCAAAGGGAAAAGTGATGAGTTATAAGCAAATAGCTATTTATGCCGGCAACCATCGCGCCGCTCGACAAGTATCCCGAATTCTGCATTCATGCACTCAAAAATATAACCTTCCCTGGCATCGAGTAGTGAATTCACAGGGAAAAATTTCACTACAAGGTGATGCCTACTTTCTACAACTGGAATTACTGCAATCCGAAGGAGTTGAATTTGGAGTTGGGGATCGGATTGATTTGCAGAGGTTTGGAGTTACTTTTACAAAGTAACAGTTTTGTCTTGTTACTTTGTTGCCACCCAACAAAGTAACCAAAAAAGGGTGCCCCAAACTCTCAGCCGTTGGCTTCCCAAAATATTTCGGTGAGAGTTAAGGGGTAAAAATGATCACCGTCATACTGAGCGAAGTGGACGTAGTCCACGAAGTCGAATGTATCTGAAAAAACATTTAGTTTAATCTACCTATGTAAGTGTCTAAACTCAAACTACTTGCTGATGATTCAAATATTGATTAAAATTATATTTTTCCACTATCATGGAGCGAACGATGAAACTTTTATTCACTTGTATTTTAACTATTTTTATCACTTTTTCGGCAGATGCTCAAAATCAGACTCAGGCCGGAATTGATTTGGCTGCGAGCTTTCCCCAAGTAACTGAGGGGAATGTGGAGCCTGATTTACCGGCTGACGGATTCTGGATTTCGCAACAGTATAACAATACCGGTATTAATATGGAAACCCAGACAAATGTTAACACAGGGTATTTCTTTTTTGCAGCGGGATATTTCTATGACGCATCGGGCTCACCCTTTTGGTGTGTGATCAGTCACCCTTATGATTTTAATCCGGATGTCAATCACTGGCGTGACAATAAATCGTTTTCAAATCAGCCAAACGGGCATAATGAATCTCCGGTGATGGCTGAATTTGATGCCGATTGTAATGTGATGGATGACGGGGTTCCTGTTGGTTCTGCAACTATTCATCCGGCGGTGATTGTGGGTTCCTATCCGGTGCATTTATTATTCAGAGACCCCGGGCATCTGGAGTTTACCATTGCCGGTCGTACCTATGAATATGTAAAATTCGGCTGGAGAGACAATTTACACACTCCGTCTATGGATTGGGTGACTGATTATACATGGCATATTACCGGTAGTGCGAGCGTTTATGTAAATAGTGGAAATACTGATACCACATCAAGCAAATTAGTATTTAACTTCAATGTTAATACCGATTTTGAAGTGTTTGATGATATTTCATTGCATCCACAGGTGATGGCTTATGTGGGTGATAAACCTGAGTATGCTTATTATATTAGCGATGTTAAAAGTTCATTTAGGGACGTGGCATTTTTTAACTATGATACAGCCGCAGTCGATGCTTATGAGCCTTATATGTATGGAACAAACTCTAACAGATATTGGGTTTTACTGGTTCACGATCCGATCAAAAGAACGGTGATGATGTATACCGTCAGCGGAGATAAGTACACACAAAACGGCTTGAGTGCCGATGCCGGTATCCCCTTGAAGTTTAAAGCAATGGCTAATCCGGATGATGATGTGATTAATTTTTATCCGGCCAAGTGTGAGGGTGTGAACGGGTTGAATGACACCAATTGTTCAAGAACTGTAGCTGTTAATCGTAATGATAGTATGGCAACATGGTCACCACAAAATGTTCATTCATCAACCATGAAGATGATGAAACTTGGAGTCGGCGGTAAACGCTACAAGTATCAAGCCAATAACGGTGAAAGTGATTCGCAAGCGATGGCAAGAATCAAACAAATGATGGTGGATGACGGTACGATTGAAGCTGGAGATGGTTAGTTTCATTGGAAGGTTGGCTAAGGCCAACAACCCAAAAGTCATGTTATAAATCAGGGAATCGTTAGGAGATGCTGAAATAACGGCATGACGAGTAATTTGATGAGATTGTCTCTTCGCTCCTGCTACGAGCCCTTCGGGTCGCTTCGCGTGGCAAAACGGCTATCCTGCCGTTTGGTCTTACGACTGCGTGTGCTTTGCACACTTTGCTCAGTATGACTGTGGTTCTTATAAACCCCTTTACTCTCACCGAAATATTTCTGAAGAATTTGGAATTACGAGGTATTTATGTCTGAGCGAAGCGAGTTCAAATACCTCGCCAAATTCGATGAAATATTTTGGGAAACCGTAGGTTGAGAGTTTGGGGCGTGCTTTCTTTTGGTTACTTTGCTTTACACGAGTAAAGAAAAGTAACATTAAATAATGAAATTTTTCAGTTTATTTTTTTAAAAAATAAACATCGCATCTCCGTAGCTAAAAAACCGGTACTCTTGCTCAACAGCGTGTTGGTAGGCTGATAAAGTATTTTCTTTGCCACAAAGTGCAGAAACTAACATAATGAGAGTGGATTCGGGAAGATGGAAGTTGGTAAGTAAGGCATCAACCACTTTAAACTGATATCCCGGATAAATAAAAATATTGGTATCACCGGAAAACGGTTGGATTTCACCTTTACCGGCTGCAGTTTCAAGACAACGCACTGCGGTGGTACCAACCGCAATCACTTTGTTGCCATTTTGTTTGGTTTGTTCGACTAAATCAGCGACTTCTTGCGAAACATTCAGCCATTCTTTATGCATGATGTGGTTTTCAATAGAATCCGCTTTAACCGGTTGAAATGTTCCGGCTCCCACATGCAAGGTGACAAACGCTGTTTGAATTCCTTTTTCGTTAATTTTTTGCATAAGATTTTCATCAAAATGCAGTCCAGCAGTTGGGGCAGCGACTGCCCCTTTTTCTTTGGCATAAACAGTTTGATAGCGGTCTATATCATCGGTCTCATCTTGTCTTTGAATGTACGGAGGCAGAGGAATATGTCCAAATAAATCCATCAATTCGGATAAACTGCCAGTAGTTTCCAACAAATAGAACATGCCTTTCTTCGCTGTAATGGTCAGAAATGAATCTTCGCCGAAGAAAATTTTTGCACCGAGTTTTGGCGATTTGCTGGATTTCAGCATCGCTACCGCAGAATTATCATTCAGAATTCTTTCAATAAAGACTTCGACTTTCCCTCCGGTTGATTTAAACCCAAAAAGCCTTGCCGGAATCACTTTGGTATTGTTGAATACCAATAAATCTCCGGGATTGAGGAAACTAAGAATATCCGGGAATTTCAAATCCTGAATAGCACCGGATTTTTTATCCAAAACCAGCAAACGACTCTGTGTTCTTTCTTTGGTTGGGTGCTGAGCTATGAGTTTTTGTGGCAACTCAAAGTAAAATTCAGATTTCTTCATGAATAGTGTGACTTGCTATTTCCTTTCAACCGGAAACCAAATTTCTTGAACTTTTTTATCGTCACCATCTTTGTAAACCAAGTTGATTTTGATACTGTCACCAACACCGAATTTGATAATCGGATGCATCAACATAACGTGGTAACTTCCGGGTTTGAAAACCAACTGCTCTCCGGATTTGATAATTAACTGAGGCTGATGAATCATCTTTGCAACACCATCTTCAACAACTGATTTATGCAACTCCGTCATTTTAAAAGCCGGACTATAAGCATCAATCAAAACGAAATCTTCCTCAGTGTTGTTGGTTAATGTTCCGTAAGCTGCTTGCATCATAGATCCGGGAGGAGCTGCCCGAACCCAGAAATTTTCCAGTTCAGGGAAATCATCTTCTGCAAACAGGTTAAATGACAATGAAATTAATAGCAGAATTAATAAATGTTTACTCATATTATTCGATTAAAGCGTGTTATGATAAATTGGCAACGATTTTAACCCTTTTGGGTTTCTGATTCGATGATAAGAATCAAATAAACCGACAATAAAGGAAATTAACATGAAAATTATTTTATTACTCACAACCCTGATTATTATGAGCGATTCAAAAGTTTATGCCGATGATACGGCAATTACCGTGTATTCAACAGCGACACCGGGAAGTATTAATCCCAATCAATTCACAGGAAATCGACCGAATATTCCCGGTTACGCGATGATTAAACAAGACCGCATTGTGGATTTGCAGAAAGGCGTGTCAG
>JAGRJO010000309.1 GCA_020442725.1 Lysobacterales bacterium | reverse complement strand
CAATTTTAGCACGAAAAACTGAAATGAAAAACTGAAATAAAAAACCAGTCTCAGATTATTTCACTTCAATACTTTGAATAATTATTGGTACCAAAGGCACACTTGCAGAGTTCAGCCGTTCGCTAAAACCGGTTTTGACGTTTGAAATCGCATCCAGAACTTCCATTCCCTCTATGACTTCTCCAAAAACTGTATATCCCCAGTTTTTACGATTGGGATCTAACGATGGAGAATCAACAAGGTTGAAATAAAACTGTGAACTTGCGGAATGAGGGTCATCATACCGAGCCATAGCAATTGTTCCGCGAGTGTTTTTTAAACCATTCCCGGATTCATTAAAAATTTTCTTACAGGTTTTAATTTCCTCAATTTCTTTATTGTAACCTCCTCCTTGTATCACAAAATTATTTTCCACTCTGTGAAAAATTGTGTTTATATAAGAACCATTTTTTACATACTGCAAAAAATTATTGACCGTAATTGGAGCTCGTGTTCGATTCAATTCAATTAAAATATCACCTTGAGTGGTATTGATTAGTACTTCGGGAAACATTTTGTCTGGATAAATTTCAGAATCTTCACAAGAATGGGTGGTGTTGTTTATTAACAATATTAGAAAAGCTGAAAGTAAAATTTGTTTCATTGTTGTTTTAAGGCCTGTAGCCATTCCTCCATCGTAAATTCCGGTTTTTTTAATAATTTCACAACCAACTGACCTTGCGTTCTTTTAAGGCAGCGATCGGCTTTAAACTCATCTTCGAGAGTATTTCCCATGTTAACACATGGATCGGATTTCGCCATTTTCTTCAGTTGCTCGGTGATTTCTTCATTGGTCAGAATTTCTTTGAGTTGTATGCGAGCTGATTCCGAGCACTTTGCAGAATCCGCCAGACAAACCTCAAAATCAATATGACTTGGTGCCAAATACATTTTCTCGCGTTGGAAAATTCGTACCGGCGGAGCAATTTCGTCTCTATAAATAATATTTAGTAAAACCCACTTGAGCATTTCATTAAACATAGACTGATGAATAAATTTCATTTGTGGGTAAAACTGATGCAAATAATCAGTCTGACGGTGAAGTTGTAAAATACTGTCGGATTCGAGTTTTGTGTAAAGTGAAATGAGATTTTGAGAGTTTTCCGTTAGACGAACCTTATCAATATAAAGTTGAATGGTTTCAGTATCTTCTTTTGCTAAAGCTTGGGAGAGAACAGTTAAATTGTCAAGCGGGTGTTTTTTGCTTTGTGGTTTCCCGCAGGAAAAAAGCGCTAAAATTCCACACAAACATAACAACTGAACAATCAGTTTTGAATGATTCATTTCTTACAATCCTTGTGATTGATTTTGTAAATCCTCTGCATAGCGATGAAGCCAGCTAATTTGCTCAATGGTTTCAGGCATTTTTAACCCACGAGCTTGACTGAGCTCAATCAAAGCCATATCTACCTGATAACCAATATTTATCAACATGGAAGCAGCAACAATACCGGTTCGGCCAATACCAGCGAAACAATGAATCGCAATATTTTTACCGGATTTGAAATCATAAACCAGATTCTCAATCAATTGATTGAAAGGAACAAAAAATTGAGGTGTGCTGTGATCTTTGATTGAAAAATTAACAAACTCAATACCATGACGCTCACATTCGCTTCCTTCCTCAACCAGAGAAAAGGAGTTCATCTCCTCAAAACTCAAAAGCGAAACCACAACATCAACTTTTTTCTTTGACAGATATTCTGCAAAAAATGGAAACTGACTGCCACTTGGAGGTTTGGGCATCATATACAACGAACTATTATTTATCTGATATTCAAACAGTTGCTGGTCCCACTGTTTATGTAAAAAAACCATATCCGTGTTGGTTGTAGAATTCGTCATAGAATTTGTTAATTTATTTGTAACAAAGCGTTATATTATACGTTATTAGTGAAAAACAATAGGAAAATAGCTGATAGATGAGCATTTGGTTCAGGCTGCAGGTTAATAAAAATCAAAATAAACTTTATGCGATATGCTACCAGATGCTACAAGACAGCCTGGAGGCAGAAGAAGTCGTGCAAGATTGTTTTATCAAACTGTGGCAGGCAAAAGAGAATGGTACCAAACAACCAAAAGCCTGGTTGTTTCAGGTTGCCAGAAATCAATGTCTGGATATTTTGAGAAAGCGAAAACACGAACTCAATTATCAGCAAAATAACTTTTTAAGT
>JAGRJO010000308.1 GCA_020442725.1 Lysobacterales bacterium | reverse complement strand
AAGATTCAGCAACATCGCACCACTCATAAAGATGACTATATCTTTGCCTTGTGACTGCATGTAAATTGCGAGTAGCAAAAAGATATAAATCCCCAAAGCATTTGCAAAAAGCGTATCTTGTTTGTATATCCAGATTGAAAAAACAAATAGAAAAACAAAAAGATGTAGAATAACTAATAATTGTGGAAGAATACTCCAATCAAAATATTTTTCAGGCAATATCGAAGTTTGAATAAACTCTGTAACCCACATTGGAGAATTCTTATCAATCCACATAAATGCAAGTACCGAAACCAGATAAATCACATAAAGCGGAATTGATTTCACCGAAAATATTCCGTAAACCGGCAACAAAACAATTGTAAGAATCAATACCGGAATCAATAAAGACAATAAAACCAATTGCTGAGATGAACCATTGATATAAGGTTGCGAAAAAAGATATAAAGCGACTGTGAAAGTCAAAAGTAAAACTTTTGCCTTATTAAAATACACAGAAACCAAAATTGTGATACCAATTAACAAAACCGGCAAATATGGCAAGGCGTTTTTCAAATCTTCTGAAACTAACTCGTAATTCATCCTCGAATAAGTCATCAAAGCAGTGACAAATAACATTGGAATTGATGATTTGAATAGTTTCAAAGTTTTAATTGGACTGAACTGTTCCGGATTATAACCAAATCATCCGAATATTTTTGTGAGCTATCTGAAAAAAACCAATTCTCTATCTATTTTCTCATCATAAAAATCAAAAGAAATAAACTTTTATTGACCGAACGGTCAGTCAGTGTATAATTTCGGAAAATCTAACAACTTGAGATTGCCATGACAAAAGATTTAACAGTCAAATACTATTCACCTGTAGAGGAAAGAATCAACATCACTTCACATGCAATTGGTTTCATACTTGCAATTTGGGCATTAGTTTATCTTGTGATTAAAGCCTCGATTCATGGTAATGCATGGCATATTGTCAGTTTTAGTATTTATGGTACCAGCATGATGCTTTTGTATGCGGCTTCGACTTTTTATCACATGTCAAAAAAGCCGATTGTACGCAAACGATTGAAAGTGTTTGATCATGCAGCAATTTATCTGTTGATTGCCGGAACATACACACCTTTTACTTTGGTGACATTGAATGGAGCTATGGGCTGGACTTTATTTGGAATTGCTTGGGGTCTGGCTGTTGTGGGTATTATTCTGAAATTATTTTATACCGGGAGATTCACTTTAATTTCAACATTAGCCTATGTGATTATGGGTTGGTTGATTGTTATTGCCATTAAACCGCTAGCAAACAATTTACCCGAAGGTGGATTGTTCTGGTTGATGGCAGGAGGAATATCTTACACAGTCGGCGCAGCTCTTTATGCGATTCATAAATTGAAGTTCAATCACGCCATATTTCACATATTTGTTCTGATAGGCAGCGTATGCCATTTTATTACTGTGTATTTCTACGTTTTGGAGAAATAATATGATTTCAAATAAAGAAAAGATATTAAATTCAGCATTCGAACTTTTTGCCGATAAGGGTTTTAGCCACGTTTCAATTGCTCAGATTGCCAAACATGCTGATGTTGCAAAAAGTCTTATTTTTCATCATTTTGCGAATAAGCAAGATCTCTGGGAAGAAGTCAAAGATACTGTCTTTATGGATTATGCCTCACAGCAAATGGATTTGTTTGAACAAGCTGAAAACCCAGTAGAATTGATTAGCCAATCTATATACAAATATTTTGAATTCCTTAAAAATAATCCGAAAATGCTCAGAATGTATTCCTGGAGCAACCTTGACAATGATACAAACTGTGGGCTTCATGACAAACCGCTTATCGACAGAGGAACTGAATTGATACGTCAAGCCCAAAAAGCAGGAATCTTTCGTGATGATTTCGAACCGGTAAACCTGATTGTTTCATTTATTTCAGCGATAAATTCATACCTCAATGCTCAATCTCATTTTTGCCAATGGCATGACGAGCTCTATAAAAACGAAAAGTTTGTCGATGATTTTGTCAGTTTCATTATTAACGGAGTCAAAGCATGAACATCACAAAAAGCATTTTGATTTTTACTTCGGTATTTCTACTTAATAGTTGCAAAAACAATCCATCGGAAGAGCAGAAAAATATAGCTACAAAAGTGACAACAACCATTGCCACTTCCCACGAAATCACACGTTTTCATAACGTTCCGGCAGTTTTAAAAGC
>JAGRJO010000307.1 GCA_020442725.1 Lysobacterales bacterium | reverse complement strand
AACATCTTTTTGAACTGTTTCACGAATTGCGTCTGATAAAGCCTTCTTCAACTTCTTACTGACGCTATGAAATGGTTTCCCGGATAAATTTGTTTTGATAGTACTTTTAAGATTATGTTTCTCTAATAACTGTCTGATTTGTTGAACCAGACCGATTTCATTGGATTCAGGACTGTATCTGAAATTGGCCTCAATAATCAGATCTCCGGGGATTATATTTGATACATTGGTTGAGGTTCTAACGCTGGAAATTTGAAAACTGGTTGGCGGAAAATCCTCATTTCCGTTATCCCAATTCTGTTTTGATAAATCGCTGATAAAGTCTGCTGATATAAAAACCGGATTGACAGCATTTTCAGGATAGGCAACATGACCTTGTTTACCATGAATTGTTATTTGTACATGAAGCGAACCACGTCTGCCAATTCGGGCAATATCTCCAAGGGTTTCTGAGCATGATGGTTCGCCAACAAGACAAAAATCGAAATGATGTTGTTTGGCAATTATCGGCATGAATTTCTGTATGCCATTGATAGCTTCGCCCTCTTCATCACTGGTCAACATGACTGACAGTTTTCCTTTGTGTTGTGGAAACTGATTGACAAAATTTTTGGCGGCTAAAACAAAAGCGGCCACCGAGCTCTTCATATCGGCGGCACCTCTGCCTATCAGTTCTCCTTTTTTGATTTCAGCAGCGAATGGAGGTGAATCCCATAGTTTTACATCTCCACTGGGAACAACATCGGTATGACCAACGAAAAGTAAGCCAACACCATTGTTATCTCCGTGCCATGCAAAAAAATTATCAATATTTTCAATGCGTTGGTGAAGTATTTCAAATCCTGAATTACTTAATAATTGCGAGATGATTTGCTGACATCCTTCGTCATTAGGAGTAACGGACTGCCTACGAATCAATGCTTGTGAAAGCGAAATGACTTCTGGCTGAGATTTTACCATTGTTCAGGTACAAAACCGATTGTAATTTTACCATTGTTCTCAACAATAGGGCGTTTTAAAAGTGTTGGATTATTTATCACAAGATTCTTGTTAAGATGGTTTTTCTCGTCATCTGATAAGTTTCTCCATGTCGTACTTTTTTTGTTTACCAATTCTTCCAAAGAGTGTTGCTGAAGAAAATGGTTTAACAACTCCTCATTGATTCCATCAACTCGATAATCATGGAAGTAACACATTCTCTGATTTTGTGCACACCAAAGAATGGTCTTTTTAATTTTATCGCAATTTTTAATCCCAAATATCTTCATCGGCTGTGTTTAAATACTCTGCAATTTTTTGATTCAACTCATTCAATCCGTTATGAGTTATCGAAGAAATAACAAAAACCGGTCGATTCCATTTGAGTTGTTTTGTGTATTTTTTTACTTTTTGTTCAATTTCATCGGCAGGCAACAAATCAGACTTAGTGAATACCAGCCAACGCTCTTTACCTTGTAATTCATTGGAGAATTTCTCCAGTTCGATTTCTAAGGCTTTAAATTGCTCAACCGGTCCATCTACACCCTCATAAGCAGGTAACTCAACCATGTGAAGTAACAATCCTGTTCTTTGAAGATGTTTCAGGAATTGAATTCCCAATCCGGCTCCTTCGGCGGCTCCTTCAATGATTCCGGGGATGTCAGCCACCACAAATGAAGTCTCAGAGTCAATTCTAACTACTCCAAGAGCTGGATAAAGTGTTGTAAACGGATAATCGGCAATTTTTGGACGGGCTTTGGAAACCGCATTCACAAAAGTTGATTTGCCGGCATTTGGGAAACCCAATAACCCAACATCGGCGAGAACTTTTAACTCCAAACGTAAATGTCTTAGCTCTCCATCTTCGCCTCGTGTGAATTGCTGCGGAGCTCTGTTTGTCGAACTTTTGAAGTGCATATTCCCCAGGCCTCCCTTGCCACCTTGTGCAACAACGGCAGTCTGACCATTTTCTGTGACATCACCAATTTTTCGATCCATTTCCATATCGTATATCTCTGTTCCAATCGGAACTTTGATAACTAAATCATTGCCATTTTTGCCGTACATTTGTCGTCCTTTGCCACTCACTCCATTTTCGGCCTCAAAGTGTTTTTTATGGGTGAAATCAATCAAGGTATTCAGTCCTTCATCGCCAATGAGGATGACATCTCCGCCTTTTCCTCCATCTCCGCCATCAGGGCCGCCTTTTGGAATGAATTTTTCACGACGAAAACTGGCAGAACCA
>JAGRJO010000306.1 GCA_020442725.1 Lysobacterales bacterium | reverse complement strand
CCGACAAGCCAACTGAAGAAAAAGTCAACCAACGACAGAAACAAACCAATCACAATGACCACAACCAAAACAACCAGTGTTGTTTGCAATGTTTCATTACGAGTTGGCCAAACAATTTTTTGCCTTTCAATATTTGATGTTTTGACAAAGCTAAAGAAACTTTTACCTTTGTGAGTTGTTAATGCTATTAAAGCACCCAAAACAACACCACCAAGCAAAATCAAAACTCGCAACACTGTTGCAAGCTCATCTTCAAAATATAGATTACCCGCAACACCGGCAATCACTGCCGCTATTGCAAGCCACCAACGAATTTTCTCACCGAATGAATTTGATAAATCTGCTTGACTCATTATTTCTTGCCTTTTTATGTAAAAATCTGAGCTTATCAAATGGCAGGCCAGGAGGGAATCGAACCCACAACCTGCGGTTTTGGAGACCGCCACTCTGCCAATTGAGCTACTGGCCTGTATTTACTTTCCTTAAAAATACCTGATAAAATCTCAGAGAAACCAAAGCCAGCAACACTTGTTGCCGGCTCCTGTTTATTATTTCAGTGTTATTTATTTAAAAATCTTAGAAACAACACCAGCTCCTACTGTGCGACCACCTTCACGAATCGCAAAACGCAATCCTTCATCCATCGCAATAGGATTAATCAATGTAATACGCATCTTGATATTATCGCCAGGCATTACCATCTCAACTCCTTCCGGTAATTCAACTGCACCAGTAATGTCAGTTGTACGGAAGTAAAACTGTGGTCTGTATCCTTTAAAGAATGGCGTATGACGTCCACCCTCATCTTTCGATAATACATAAACCTCAGCTTCAAATTCAGTGTGTGGTGTAATTTTGCCAGGATGCGATAATACTTGACCACGCTCAACTTCATCACGTTTTGTACCACGCAACAACACACCTACGTTATCACCGGCACGACCTTCGTCAAGTAGTTTACGGAACATTTCAACACCGGTACAAACTGTTTTCCTAGTTTCTCTGATTCCAACAATCTCTAACTCTTCACCAACTTTAACGATTCCACGCTCAACACGACCGGTAACTACTGTTCCACGACCTGAGATTGAGAATACGTCTTCGATTGGCAACAAGAATGGTTGGTCAACATCACGCTCAGGCTCTGGGAAATAGGAATCCATAGCATCCAAAAGAGCTTCAATTGAAGGAACACCAATCGGACTCATATCACCTTCAAGTGCTTTCAATGCAGAACCTTTAACCATTGGAGTGTCATCACCAGGGAAGTCATAATCACTTAGCAATTCACGAATTTCCATTTCAACAAGTTCCAACAACTCTTCGTCATCAACTTGGTCACATTTGTTCATGTAAACAAGAATATAAGGTACACCAACCTGGCGACCCAACAAGATGTGCTCACGAGTTTGTGGCATCGGACCATCTGCTGCTGATACTACTAATATCGCGCCGTCCATCTGTGCCGCACCTGTAATCATGTTTTTAACATAGTCAGCATGACCCGGACAGTCAACGTGTGCATAGTGACGACCTTCTGTTTCGTACTCTACGTGAGCTGTTGCGATCGTAATACCACGCTCTCTTTCTTCCGGCGCATTATCAATTTGATCGTAATCTTTAAATGTGCCACCAATCTTCTCAGCTGAAACCTTTGTTAAAGCTGCCGTTAAAGTTGTTTTACCATGATCAACGTGACCAATCGTTCCCACATTAACATGCGGCTTATTGCGTTCAAATTTTTCTTTAGACATTTTCTTTCTCTATTGCTAAATTATAGTTGTACCAAATCTTTCATAACACTATCAGCAGCAGGCTGATAGTGATCAAATTCCATCGAATAGGCTGCTCTACCTTGTGTAGCAGACCTTAATGCTGTTGCATAACCAAACATCTCTGATAACGGTATAAAACAGCGAATAATTTTTCCGGAAACAGAATCGTCCATTCCTTCTAAGTTTCCTCTGCGACGACTCACATCGCCCACAACATCTCCCATATATTCTTCGGGAGTGACAATTTCAACTTTCATAACAGGCTCTAAAAGAGTCGGCTTAGCTTCCAATGCACCGTTTCTAAACGCCATAGCACCTGCTATTTTAAAAGCCATTTCACTCGAATCCACATCATGAAACGATCCGTCATATAAAGTAACCCTACAGTCAACAACAGGGTATCCTGCAAGCACACCATTTTCCATTTGCTCACGAACACCTTTATTTACTGATGGAATAAACTCCCTAGGAATCACAC
>JAGRJO010000305.1 GCA_020442725.1 Lysobacterales bacterium | reverse complement strand
TGAATCCAGCCACAATGCAAGTTCGACTTGTTTGTTGACGGCTCGTACCGAAAGGGTTGCACCACTAATGCTGTCGATTTCTTTGGTGAAATTTGATTGAAGGTCTTTGGATTTGTATTGTTGTGTGAATTGTGGATTTTGAACCTGCCCTCCACGACTTTCTCGATAGACCAGAATTTCTACTTTTTTGACTTTACGGTTTTCAATCACGATTCCTGTAGTTATGTTTCGCTCTTTACCGATTTCATCAAGAATCCAAAGTGTTTTTTCAGCGTCTTTCCAATAACGATAACTCAGCTTGATTTGACTGGGATTGATAGATTTTTCAATGAATTGCTTTTTATTTTCATCAATCCATAGTCTCTGTGGTTTTGGCGGTTGACTCCACTCGGCTGCTAAAAAATCTTTAACAGCCGAATCGGTTTGTGCCACACTTGCATACACACAATGCAGCAATCCAAGCATTATCAGAATCTTAATTTTGTGATTCATACTCTTTTCAAATTAAAAGGAGTAACCAACACCTAAGTTAAATCCGTCATCATCAGATGCGCCGGATTGATTTTGATAATCGGCTTTAAAGACAACCGTCGGAGTCAGCCAATAGTTCATGCCAAAATCAGTTTGTTTAACGGCATCACTGGAGTTATCATCTCCGGCATTATTATCCCAGTAAGAGTATCTGGTGAAAAGCCCAAATTGATTATCATTGCCGAAGCGATAAGATGGTTCGATAAAATAACCTTTCTGTTTTTCCCTGCCCGCAAAAATATCTGTAACTTTATCATTTAAACTCCAATTTGCAAACAATGCTTTTAGCGTGAACGGACCTTGTTGATAACGGGCATTGATTTCAAATAAAGAAGCATCAACACCTAATTGGCCTTGAGTTATATCTTGTTGGTATTGATAACTGGCATTAATTTGTAGGTTGTTATTCGGGTTATATCTGGCTCTTAACGTCACAGCTCCATCATTTGCTTTAGCTTCTGCAACTTTCTGGCGCCCGGAACGAATCAGAAAAGCACTGGAACCATCAACAGGCACATTTAAACCATCGCCAATGAATAGGTCATAACCAAATTGTGAATTGACTTCCTGGCTGAAACCCAAGCCCGCAGACCACCAGGTTGCCGGGATGATGTTTTTTTCAACATTGTTTCTTTCCACACCATAAAATGTATCCGGCTCATGAGTTTCATTGAGAATACCAACAGGTAATAATGTCACACCGGCAACAAATTTAGAAGTATCGCTGATACGATGTTCAATAAATGCTTGCTCAATCTCTACTTCGCCAGGCTTGCCATCTCCGCTGAGTGCATGTTCGACCTCAAACTCTGAATAAAAAGATGTTTTGTCGTTGAATTGATATCCGTTAAAAAGAACAAAACGGTGCAGGTCAATATTGTTGCCTTTATCCGTATTATTGTAATGCAACTCACCATACCCGCCGAATTTGTATTTGCTTTGTTTGGAATCAGAGCTTGATTCCACTCTTTCTACAATCGTGTCAATGGCATCGGCTTGCTGATTGGAAATATCATTTTGCTGTTCAACGGATTTTTTGTTTTCAGCAATTTCGGCTTTCAAAGCAGCAATTTCAGCTTGCTGTTGTTGAATAATTTGCCACATCTGTTCTAAGTTTGGGGCTTCTTCAGCATGAAGAACAGGGCTTGTTAGCGCCAAAGCTATCAGTAATTTTTTCATGTTGTTTAAATGATTTATTTGGAAAAGTCGTATGTTAATCTAAATGATAATCATTCCCAAATAAAAAATTAAAAAATCAAACTTTCTTTTGACGGGTTTAAATTCTTGAGTTTTGCTTTCTGGCAATCTTTATACCGGCTGTATCGGCATTCTCAAGTGCATTAGGTTTGAGGATTTCTATGACAACCTCTTTAACTTTTATGTGTGCGAGAATCATTTGTGCGACTTTATTTGCAAGTGCTTCAATAAGATTGAAAGAAGAATGACTGACGTAGTCATAAATTTCATTGCAAATTTGATGATAATCTACCGTATGCTCTATGCTGTCTGAGTCACATGCCTGAGTGGTATCGTAGGAAATTTCGATGTTGAAGACTAAGGGTTGTTTGTTTATTTTCTCATGAGAATAAATACCAATTATGGCATCAACCTTCAAACCTCTGATAAAAATCGTGTCCATTTATAATTCCGGAATTCCCGATGTCAGAAACCAGATTTCATGTTCGGTATCAAATTCCCAGATTTGATTATCAATAATCGTTCG
>JAGRJO010000304.1 GCA_020442725.1 Lysobacterales bacterium | reverse complement strand
TTGAAGCTGGAAAAAATATTTAACCCTTTAATTAGCATTGATTTTGATGGTGAAGTTGAGCCAATTTCATTGGAATTAATTACTGAAAAAATGGGTTGGCCAATTATGAAAGGTTCAATTTCAGGAAATATTCCCGGTTTAAAGAAAGTTGAAAACACCATTACATTTGATGGTTTGCTGGAACTTCAAGCATTTGATGGAGAAATTACCGTTGCGAATTTATCAATGGAGCGTTTATTTGGAATCGCTCCGGTGATTGCCGCTGATGTTAATTTTAAAGACTTGAACTTACAGCAAATTACCAGCACATTCGATTTTGGTGAAATCACAGGGCTTGTTAAAGGTTATGTTAATGGTTTGCGTATTACCAACTGGAAGCCGGATCGGCTTGAGGCTTATGTTGAGTCCGTCGAGTCAAAGAAAATCAAACAGACGATTTCACAAAGAGCGATTGATAATATTTCCAGTATTGGCGGCATTCAAGGTGCTGTTTCGAGGAGTTTTTTACGATTCTTTGATAGTTTTAAATACAAAAGATTGGGAATAGGGTGTAAACTTCGGAATTCGATTTGTGAAATGACCGGATTAAAAAAATCCAAAACTGATGATAATCGTTACTATCTGATTGAAGGAAGCGGAATTCCTGCAATCAATATTTTAGGTTTCCGAAAGTTTATCGACTGGGAGGTCTTCCTTGACCGCCTGTTGAAAGCGAATTACTGAATCGAGTAATTTTTAATTAAAAGATGATTGATTCCGGAGTAGTTTTTTATATTTACGAGCAAGAGTGATAATGATTAGACTTTATAATTGTTTGAGAGATAACTAATGAAATGGACACCAACAAAACTCAAATGGGCATTAAGGATTTTTTCACCTTATTGGGGAGCAGGCATTAAAGTTGAGGCAATAAGTAAAGACTGGAAATATGCCCGGGTGAGTTTATCGCTGAAACGATTGAACCGAAATGCTTTTGGCACACATTTTGGCGGAAGTTTATTCGCCATGACCGATCCTTTTTATGTGCTTTTACTCAGTAATATTTTAGGCCGGGATTATTATGTTTGGGATAAACATGCTTGCATTGACTTTGTCAAACCCGGCCATGGAAAGGTGACGGCCGAGTTTCACATTAATGATTCTGTGATTGAAGGTATTCTCGAAAACACAAAAAATGGTGATAAATATCTTCCACAATTCAAAGTTGAAGTGAAAGATGAAGACAACGAAGTTGTCGCTCAAGTTGAAAAGATTATTTATATTCGCAAGAAACCCAAAAAGAAATAACCATTATCCATTTTTGATGGATTACTCTGAGTCAGAATATTTTTAACTCGAATTAAAGTTTCAAATAATAAATATCATTCAAATGGCGAAGTTTTTCCTGATAATCCATGCCGTAACCAAAAATATACAAATCCTCAACTTCAAAACCTGAATAATCTACTTTGTAATCGGCGTAACCACGATTGTGATTTTTACTGACAAGAACAACGGACTTAACAGATTTTGCTTTTTGTTTTTCACACCATTCGTGAACAGCCATTAATGTATAACCTTCATCAAAAATATCATCAATCAGCAAAACATGTTTGTCTTCCAGATTAATTTCGCATTGATGTTTCCAAATGAGTTGACCACCCGTGGTTTCAGTTCCGTAACGGCTTACCTGAACATAGTCCATCTCCATGTTTAAATCGAGCTTTTTGGCAAGGTCGGTGGCAAAAATCATTCCGCCGTTCATAACAGTCAGATAGACAACTTCTTTTCCGTCATAATCATTGTTGAGTTGTTCGGCGAGTTCACTGATAGATTGCTGAATTTGTTCGTGTTTAACCAATAATTCGCTATTCTCAGGTAATAATTTTTGTTGATTCATTTTAATTCTCTTTGCTGTTACTTTTTGCGGGCGATATTCAAACCCTCAGTCGTTTTATGGAACTGAATATCCGGAAATCTTTCTTCGGTTAATTGTAAATTAACATAAGTTGGAGCGATATAAACCAAATTTCCATGAGCATCTTCGGCTAAATTTGCGACTGCCTTGTTTTTAAAAGCTGTCAATTGTTTGTTGTCATTACAACTAATCCATCTTGCTGTTGCGACGCTGATATTTTCAAACACAGCTTCAACATTGTATTCATGTAATAGTCGATAGGCAACCACTTCAAATTGGAGGACACCGATAGCACCTAATATCAAGTCGTTAGTCATCATTGGTTTGAAAAACTGCGTCGCGCCTTCTTCTGATAACTG
>JAGRJO010000303.1 GCA_020442725.1 Lysobacterales bacterium | reverse complement strand
TGAACATTTCTAATACCAATATACTCAATAATCCAAATTTTAAAAGTCCCCTCTAGAGAGGGGATTCAGGGGTGTGTTGTTATTACATATATGAATGTGAAAAAAATAATTTGTCTTATATTGATTATTACTCAACTAAATAGTTGTGTATCAAACCGATACAAAAATTTCGGGGATAGAGAGGCTTATATAATAGTTTTGATTGAACCAACTTACCCAAGAAAAGCATTAATTGATAATATTGAAGGAATTGTTGAGGTGGAATTTACAGTTTCTAGCAATGCTGAAATTAAAGACTTTGAAATTATTTTGTCTACTCCAATTGGAATATTTGAAAATGCTATGATAGAAGCAATAAAAAAATCTAAATTTGAGCCTAAAGTTTTCAATGGGAAATATGTAGATTCAAGAATGACTATAAAGCATGTGTTCAGGCTAGAGTAATATAGTTATGTAGGGTGGGCTCAGCCCACCAATAAATTAAAATTATTGAGAAAAAAAATAATGAATGATGGGCGAAGCCCATCCTACAAAAAACTCTGTGTAACTCCGTGTCTTCTCTGTGAAGCTCTGTGTTACTTGAAAATGATTAACACACCCCTGAATCCCCTCTCAAGAGGGGACTTTAGGTTCTCGTCTTCGCTGGAATGAAGAGGTGAAATATATAAAAACAACCTTCATGAACTTCATGTTCTTCATGGTAAAACAAAAATTATGAACATAAAAAGCAGCAAAATTTTAATTATTGATTTCGGTTCACAATTCACTCAGTTGATTGCGCGAAGAGTGCGGGAAGCAGGTGTTTATTGTGAGGTTTGGGCTTGGGATGTGGATGCTGAATTGATTCGGGAGTTTAATCCGAAGGCGATTATTTTATCCGGCGGACCGGAATCTGTGCACATGGAAAATGCGCCGAAAATCAATCCTGTTGTTTTTGAACTGAATTTGCCGGTATTGGGAATTTGCTATGGTATGCAAGCGATTACGGATTATTTTGGTGGCGATGTTGTGCCATCGGATGAGAAGGAGTTCGGTTATGCGCAGGTTAATGTAACCGATAGTTCGCGATTGTTATCTGGTATTTTTGATGAAAAAGAGCATCACCTGGATGTGTGGATGAGTCATGGCGATAAAGTCAGCATCATGCCAGAAGGTTTTGTAAAAACTTCGCAAACTTCGACAGCTCCGGTGACTTCTTTTGAGCATAAAGAATTACCAATTTTTGGAATTCAATTTCATGCAGAAGTAGAACACACCAAACAAGGTCGTAAGATATTTGATCGCTTTCTTTTTGATATCAGTGGCTGTGATAAATTATGGAAAACCGACAATATTATCGAGGAACACGTCGCTAATATCCGCAAACAGGTGGGGAATGACAAAGTTCTCTTGGGGTTGTCCGGTGGTGTGGATTCTTCGGTTGTAGCAGCTTTATTGCATCAGGCGATTGGAGATAATCTGGTGTGCGTGTTTGTTGATACCGGATTATTACGCTACAAGGAAGGTGATCAGGTCATGCAAACGATGGCGGATGGAATGGATATCAATGTGGTGCGTGTGAATGCTCAACAAAGATACTACGATGCGCTTGCGGGTGTGAATGATCCGGAACAAAAGCGTAAAATTATCGGAAATTTATTTATCGAAATCTTCGAAGAAGAGGCCCGCAAACTTGAAGATGTTAAATGGTTGGCACAAGGTACGATTTATCCCGATGTGATTGAATCGGCGGCTTCAGCAACCGGAAAATCTCATGTGATTAAATCGCATCACAATGTCGGTGGTTTGCCTGATGATATGGAATTAAAACTAGTTGAACCACTTCGAGATTTATTCAAAGATGAAGTTCGTAAAATGGGCGTGGCACTTGGTTTGCCCAAAGCGATGGTTTATCGTCATCCGTTCCCCGGTCCGGGTTTGGGAGTCCGAATTCTAGGCGAAGTGAAACAGGAATATGCCGAGATTCTCGCACGAGCAGACCATATTTTTATCAGCGAATTAATCAATTGGGATTTATACGATAAAACTTCTCAGGCTTTTGCGGTGTTTTTGCCGGTGAAATCGGTGGGTGTGGTCGGCGATGCAAGGCGTTATGAGTATGTGATTGCTCTTCGAGCCGTTGAAACGATTGATTTTATGACGGCAAAATGGGCTGAATTGCCATATGCGTTTTTGGAGTTGGTTTCTCGTCGAATTATCAATGAAATTGATAAGGTTTCGCGTGTGGTTTATGATATTTCGTCCAAACCACCGGCGACGATTGAGTGGG
>JAGRJO010000302.1 GCA_020442725.1 Lysobacterales bacterium | reverse complement strand
TTCTGGTTTGAAATATTTCTTCACAGCCATATTCACTTGTAATAGGGTTAAATCTTCGATGGCTTTTTCGAATTTTTTATCCCATTGCATATTTCTGCCTAAATCTAAGTTTCCTGCAAGCGTACGAACCAAACGACCATCTTTGGCGCGGTCAATGCGAGTGTTTTGCAACATGCCTTTTTTCGCATCATCCAGTTCTTGCTGGGTGAAACCACCTTCAATCACTTTGTTCAGTTCTTCTTTAAAGCCGATTTCCACTTTTTCAAGATTTTCAGGAGCACAGATGGCATACGCACCAAATGTTGCGACTTCATCATAGGAACTGGCATTGAAGAATGAACCGGCACCATAACTCAAACCATCTTGCTGTCTCAGACGATTCGCCAGACGGCTGGAAATAAATCCGCCACCGAACATTTGATTCGCCATTTCCAGAGCCGGATAATCGGGATGATTGTCATCCATCTTGATTTTCACCATCGCTGCGAATGCCGCTCCGGCTTTGTCAGGCGTATTGATAAATTCATTGACACTATCCACTTCCGCCACTTTGTTTGGAATTCGGCTGTAAGGAGTTTGACTGTTCCATTTGCCAAGTGTTGAATTCAGTTTTTCCTGAATGGTATCAATATCAAAGTCGCCGACGACTCCGACGTCTGCATCCTGAGCACCCATGATTTGTGCGTGGAATTGTTTCAAGCTGTCGGTTGTTACCGCATTAATCGCATCAATTTCCTCATCAATGCTCATGGAGTAGCGTGGATGACCCGGTTCAAACGGATTGAGATATTTGCTTAATTGTTTGAAAACCTGTGCTTGAGGTTGCTGTTTTTGCTGTTCTAAAGCGACAATGCGTTCTTGCTTCAATACATCCAGTTCTTTTTGATCAAATACCGGAGTCTTCAGCATTTCATCAACCAAATCGAGAACTTGTGGAAGATTTTCACGAACAGTTTTAACAGAAATAGAAGTTCCGGTTGAGCTTCCATAAACGGATACATCCGCTTTTAATTTGTCAAACTCTGCCTGTAATTGCTCGCGTGAGTATTTCTCAGTTCCACGATTCAGCATGGACGAAGCAAAGCTGCCGATCATGCCTTTGTTGAATAAATTTTCTAAGTTACCAAAGTCGAGATTGATATTGACAACAACAGATTCTCCACGAGTTTTCTTAGGAAGATAAATAACTTTTGCGCCGTTATTCAGATTTTTCAATGTTGTGCGACTGTCAATGTTATCGTGTGTTGGATCAAAGTCTTCACCTTGAGCAATGGCTTCGCGTCCTTTGTATCCGTCCAGCATTTTCGCAATATCATCTTCGCTGAGATAAACTAGAGAGTCAGCACGATCAGGCTCTTGTTCCGGTAAGAATAAACCTAAAGTACGGTTGTCATTGACCAGATACTCTTCTGCAACGCGTTGAACATCTTCCAAGCTCACATTTTCCATGCGGTCGCGATTCAGGAAGAATAATCTCCAGTCACCCATACCAACCCATTCACTCAGATTTTTAGCAATTCTTTCAGAAGATTGGAAACTTAATTCAATTTCTTTGATAATTTTTGCTTTTGCATTTGTTAATTCTTCTTCAGTGATTGGGTTTTCTTTGATGTTTTCCAAAGTTTCGATCATTGCTGTTTCAGCCGGAGCTATGTCATTGTCTTTCGCAACTTGTGCCATGAACGTAACAATTCCCGGCTCAGCCCATTGGAATGGAAAACCAAATGCATTCGCTGCCAATTGTTTTTTAACCAAATTTTTGTGTAAACGTCCAGATTTTTCATCAGAAAGAATATTCGTCAAAATTTCCATTGCCGGGAAGTCTTCATGGCTTCCGGCAGGAATGTGATACATCGATGCCAAAACCTGAACATCGCCCGGACGACGAATAGTCACTTGTCTTTCACCATCCTGAATTGGATCTTGTGTATAAAGTTTTGCCAGTTTTCTATCAGGGCGTTTTAATTTACCGAAATACTTTTTGACTAACTTGATAGTTTCTTCTTCATTGATTTTACCGGCAACAACCAAAACAGCATTATCCGGTTGATAATATTTTCTGTAGAATGCTTGTAAATTGCTGATATCCACATTTTCAACATCGGAGCGTGCACCGATAGTGCTTTTACCATAGTTGTGCCAGTCAAATGCAACGGACATCATACGTTGAATCAAAACACGGATTGGGTTGTTTTCACCATTCTCCATTTCGTTTCTGACAACGGTCATTTCACTATCTAAATCTTTTCTGGCAATGAAAGAGTTAACCATTCTGTCAG
>JAGRJO010000301.1 GCA_020442725.1 Lysobacterales bacterium | reverse complement strand
TTTTTTTTTTTTTTTTTAGGAATTAAAGTTTAAGTTTTCACCCTTTTTATATTGGGTGTTAACATTGTTTGCTTCGCGATTTTTTTTTTTTTTTTTTGAATCACTAACAACAACTTTATCATTTCGAATTAAGTCTTTATATGTAAAAACATCTTCAGCAATAACAATTTTAGGAGTATTTGTAGTTGCTACACTTTGTTTTTTTTCTACAGTTTGACTGTTTTGAGAGTTTGCGTTTCCTGTCTTGCCGGAAGATCCTTCATCAAACTCTAACAATGGTAACTCTAAATCCGGCAGTTCTGTTTGCAAATTAACTTTTGTATCTTCGTCAAGTTCCACATCTTCTCGGCTAACTGTTTCAATCATTCCGTCAGTTGTGATTTTTTCAGGTTCAGAAGCTTCGGTTTGTGAGAATACCTGAAAGTTTACCAATAAAAGCAAAGCTATCAATGAATATTTAATAAGTGAGTTTTTCATATTATTTACCAATACCTCCGAGGGTCAGTTTTAAGGGGTTAAGATGTTTTTCCAGTTCTTCTCTGGATAATTCGGTATGTTCTAATGCCACATCAATGACAGCCCGACCTTCTTTATAAGCCGTTTTAGCAATTTTTGCACCCAAATCATAGCCGATGATGGCATTCAAAGCAGTAACTAATATTGGGTTGCGATTTAATGATTCAGCAACGGTATCGTGATTGACTATGAATCCTTTAATCGCTGAATCCGCCATCACACGAATAGAATTCGACATAATCTCAATACTTTGCAAGATATTTAATCCAATAATAGGCAACATAACATTTAATTGAAAATTACCCGATGCGCCGGCAATTGAAATTGTGGTGTCGTTGCCCATAACCTGTGCACAAACCATTGCCATGGCTTCAGGAATCACCGGGTTTACTTTACCCGGCATAATACTGCTTCCGGGTTGTAATGAAGGTAATGCAATCTCGCCGATACCTGCTAATGGTCCTGAGTTCATCCAACGCAAATCATTGGCAATTTTCATCATTGTTGAAGCTAAAGTTTTTAGTTGACCTGAAAGTTCAACCACACCATCTTGTGAACCAATTCCTTCAAATTTGTTTTCCATGCTATGAAATGAAGAACCGGTTTTGGCAGAAAGTTGCGCCGCAAACTTCACACCAAAATACTTATCAGCATTGATTCCGGTACCAACCGCAGTTCCACCTTGCGGCAAATTACTCAAACGATTAGTTGCATCTGTGATTCTTTGTTTATTTCTCAATATTAAATCTGCCCAAGTATTTAATTCCTGAGCGAAAGTGACCGGCATGGCATCCATCAGATGCGTACGACCGGTTTTGACGACATCTTTTAGCTCTTCGGCTTTGGCACGGCAGATTTTTTCAATATAATCCAAAGCTGGAATTAGTTTTTCACGAACATTGAGAACAGCACTGACAGCAATTGTTGTCGGAATCACATCATTGCTGCTTTGTCCCATATTAACATGGTCATTGGGATGAACGTGTAAATCATCGGTGGATGCCAGATGCGAAATCACCTCATTACAATTCATGTTCGAGCTGGTTCCGGAACCGGTCTGAAACACATCAATTGGAAAATGTCCGTCCACATCGCCATTTTGAACTTTTTGAGCCGATTCAACAATTGCCGATGCAATATCACCATCCAGATATCCTAAGGATTTATTGACCAAGGCAGCAGACTCTTTTATCAAACCCAAAGCTCTAATAAACTCTCTGGGCATGGTGATTCCGCTAATTGGAAAATTATTAACCGCTCTTTGTGTTTGAGCTCCATACAATGCATTAGCAGGAACCTGAAGTTCCCCCATGCTGTCTTTTTCAATTCTATAGTCGTTCATAAAATATAAAATCCAAGTAATTAAAACTGAGATTTTTAGCAATCTCAAAATTTCTGATTCTCTCACAATTTCAATGAGTTAACCTCATCAAACTGTCGCCAAATCTCCTTTATCCTGCAACCATGACTTTCTGTCTGCAGCTCGTTTTTTTGATAATAACATATCCATCATCTGGAATGTGTTATCACCTTCGTCAATTCTTAATTGCAATAGCCGTCTGGTATCAGGATCAATTGCACTTTCTTTGAGTTGAATCGGATTCATTTCACCCAATCCTTTAAATCGAGTCACACTCACTTTTCCTGATATTTTTTCGGACTCAATTTTATCCAGAATTCGATCTCTTTCCGAACCATCGAGGGCATAATATTTTTGCTTGCCGACATCAATTCGGTACAAAGGAGGCATCGCAATAAACACATGCCCTGC
>JAGRJO010000300.1 GCA_020442725.1 Lysobacterales bacterium | reverse complement strand
GGACGAGCCAAACTGACAAAAGCAATCTGGTTTTCAATTTTTAACTCAACTCGTGAAGACTCGCTCATGATTTTTCAATACTATTTAAACCAACATACTTTAGCGGATGTTGAGGGATGTGTCTATTGAAACAAGATTGATATTCAACTTGTTCATAAGAAACTTTACAGCAATAATAAAAACACATATAATGACACATATAATTTATAAAAAAGTCAATATGGGACAAGTTACAATATATCTCGAAGATGAAATAGAAAAAAAAATGGTTGAGGCGGCTCAATCAGCCAATCTTTCCAAAAGCAAATGGATTGCGAAACTAATACAGGAAAAGGTCAATTCCGAATGGCCTTTATCAGTTCAGGAAGCCGCCGGTAGCTGGGATGTCTTCCCAAGTGCTGAAGAATTGCGTAACAATCAGGGCAAAGATACAAAACGGGAAGAGCTATAATGTATCTTCTGGATACAAACATTCTAATTTATTTTTTCAAAGGAGCCGGAAAAGTCGCCTCTAAACTTCTCTCTGTTTCACCCAAAGAAATTTCAATATCTTCAATCACACTGTTTGAAATTGAGTTAGGTATTGCTAAATCCAACTCTCCTGAAAAGCGAATGAAACAATTACAAGACCTTTGTTCAGTCATTGAGGTCATTCCATTTGCCGAAAAAGAGTCCAAAGTGTCTGCAACACTCAGAGCAACTTTGGAAAACAAAGGCACACCTGTTGGACCCTATGATAATCTCATTGCCGGAACAGCTTTAGCAAATAATAAAACCCTGATTACTAATAATGTAAAAGAGTTTTCGAGAATTGAAGATTTAAAACTGGAAAATTGGTATTAGGTTTAATAAGGAACATAAAGATTAATGGAAAAGTCACAAAGTTACACAGAGATTTGTATTGGGGTAATAAAACTCGTAAATTGTTGAACAATCGCCACTAATGGAAAAATATCTAAAAAAGATAAAACACATCATTCCAGCTTACATTGCTGTGACTTTTATAACAACATCGGTTGTTTTATTATTTAGATGGTTTTTCACAATACGAAATGATTTCTTACATATCAACGAGGAAGTTTTTTTCTTTTATATTCCTCTAATTTTGCCGCTTATTGTGAGTTTTATATGGTTAAGTCGTAAGTTTAGAATACTACGTTTTGTAAATTACCATAAATCTGTCATGATTTATGAAATGATTGTGTATGCAGCATTTTTTGGAACTTTAATGTCATCAAACTATTATCTCAATTTCGTAACTAGTGAAATAACAGAAGTAACCTCTATAAATAATTTGCATAAAAACAACTCAAGATATCTAGCAATTTCAGATATTGACCTGGAATTCGATATGCCAAGTATCCATATAAAAATCAGCACATCTGGTGGAGGATTTAGATTCAATCGGAGGAGAGATCTAACCTTCACTGCATATATTGTAATACCCTTTAAAGTTGAAAACTTTAAAGACATAGCTTATTGGGATGAGTCGGAAAACTATTATAAATTTTGGTATGGGATCAAATTCTATAAAACTATTGAAAAAAGTCTTCCTGAAAGAGAGAAAGAAAAATTATATGAAGAATTTCTAAAGCAAGTTGAATCTAATTATTCTGACTATGATTTAGATAAGCCTGAGTACTTTGAAGTATTGTCATCATCTGAAGACTTAGATGGGTATACCAAAGCAATAAGCGAATCGTACTTAGAATCTTACAAAAACCCTGTTGTGATTGTTCCTTTGGATCAAAATCCTAAAAATAATGAAAGTTTCTATTTGCTTTGGATTTTTATATCATTTGGGGGAGGATTATTATTGTTATCTTTTGCTCTTATTTTTCCAAAAGTTAACAATAACCCCTTACCCCACTATCCAAATATATTTGAGATCATTGGTGCTATTAGAAAGAAAAAATAAAACAATCAAAATGTTTCGCGACTTTCCATTCATAATCCATTAAGTTAAAATTAAATATTGAAGTTTTTAACAAATGAAGACCATGAAAAAAATCTACGAAGCGAGTAATTCTATTGAAGCCAAACTTTTGCTTGATTTGTTTGAGCAAGCCGGATTGAATGCTCGTGTTGATGGTGAATATTTGCAGGGGGCGATGGGTGGTTTGCCTGCGAGTGGCTTGTTGACGATTAGAGTGGCTGAAGAGGACTTTGCGGATGCTGAAGAGATTTTACGTCAATGGGACTCTGGTGAATTTATCATTTCTGAGGGTGAAGAATGAAAACAATTCAATTGAACAATAAAGCAATCACACCATCCAAAATCGTTTGTATCGGCAGAAATTATGT
>JAGRJO010000002.1 GCA_020442725.1 Lysobacterales bacterium | reverse complement strand
GTCGAGAACCCGAAAATTCATTTTGAAAGCCAAATGCAAAACTGGTTTAATGAAAACATTGAGTTTTTTAAAAAATTTTCAGGCTTTATTCTGAAAAGCAAATCTCCCAGTTGCGGAAACCAAACGACTCCACATTTTCAAACAGATGGAGAGTCCAATATTGGAGATGGTTATTTCGTTTATTTACTCAAAAAAATCAATCCACAAATCGCCATAATTGATGAGAAAAATCTCCTGCAAACTGAAACTTTGAACAAATTTAAGAGAAGCCTACTTCATTTGTAATTAAACTCATATTACAAATGAGTTTCAACTCAAAACACAATTCACAATATCAAACAAAAAGTAATTTATTGATTTAGAAGATAAATATCTGACTTTGTCTCAATTCTAACAATACTTGTCCTATTTTAAGAACTATTATTCCAACTGGTTTTTATAATGAACACATAAATAATTTAACTTATTTGATAAAGTTTTTGAATATTTTACGCGTATATAGATAAGAGCAATATTTGATTATATTAAATCCCATTCTTCTCTTTGACCCATTTAATTTGACTAAAGTCTGTCCTCCCAAATTGATAATTTGGCCAAATGGGAGGATAGGCTTTTTTAATTTCAACTAAGGCTTTCACAAATCGCAGGCAAAAAAATGCAACCTTCCTTGGCTGCATAGGGGACACATCTTGGGCAAATGCCCTAATTTGTGATTAAGCGGCTTTCTTGTTCAATTCTTTTACAAGAGTATCCACTTTAGAAGTCAGAGCTTTGATATCTTTAACTGAAGGAATTTCAAATTTTTTCAGTGCTTTTTCGATACGAGTCTCAAACAAATTCTCAACTTTACTGAACTGTTTATCAGCAACTTTACGAATTGTGTTTAATTTCTTCTCAGCTTTACCTGACACTTCTTTAACAGTTTTCTTAGACTTAGTTTCCAAGTTTTTGCCTTCTTTCAATAAAGCGTCATACGCTTTAACAGCTTCTTTTTGTGCTAAAGACACAACACCTAAGCCAGCTAACCAAATATTATTGATTGAATTTTTGAGTTCTTTTTTCATCTTATCCACCACTAATGTATGTGTTTATTGTTTCGTTGTGGTGTATATTAAGGAGAATTTCTAGAGCAAACACACTAAAAAAGAAATTATTTCATTTTTTAAAGAAACTGGAGTTTTTATACTTGAATAATTAAGTTACAACTCGATTTTATCACCCACTTTTGCAATATTATATCCTTCTGATTTGACGTGATTGCTTTCGGGACTTTCTGAGTTAAGTAGTGGATTTGTATGGTTCATGTGAATAAACCAAACTTTGCTTTTGTCGCTTTTTGGTAGGTGTTGAAGTGTTTGCATCGTTTCTGTCACAAAAGGATGTGGAATTTGAGACATGTCCCGACCCGGAATTTCACCATTTGCATAAAAAGTAGCATCAAGAAGTGCATAATCAACTGACTGAATCAGTTCAGAAATACTAGTTTTCCAAATATTCCATTTGTTTATATCCGGTATAAAAATAGCGGATTTATTAGGGCCTTGTATTTTATATCCAACTGTTTCTGAATACTCATCACGATGAGGAACCAGAAAAGGAGTCACTTTTACTGTATTTAAATCAACTTCTTGCTGATGCAGAATTGGTTTGATTGCAATATTCTGATAGCTGACTAACTGACTCCAAGGCCCATTTGTTTTCAAGAACTCCGACATTTTAGGCATTGCAAACACAGGAACTTGAGTTGCTCCCATTGATTCATGCCCTAAAAACATCAAACCGGTATAATGACCAATATGAGCGTGTGTCAGGAAGATTCCAGAAAATTCATACTCACGCGTTGGAGCTTCGACTTCCAACTCGTACAATTGCTCAGGGAAATTAGGTGTCGCCTCGAACATGTATTTCTTTTTTGACTTCGGGTCAATTAGTCCCAATGAAACCACTGGTTTACGAAGTTCTTTATCTTTCCAACCGGGAATACAATGAGGTTTATAGCAACCAGCTTGTGGATATCCAGCGTCCTGAGTAACTCCCAGAACATATAAATAAGGCACTGTGTCGCTATCTGCTAAACAACTACCATAAAACAGATAACATAATAAGATACAACTATAAAGTTTGTTTTTCATCGTAAATCATTATCTGATTTTTTTGAATAAAATCAATACTAATAAGTACCGAATAATCCCTTTCCTGAGTTGGCCTTACATAAATCACATATTCACTTTGGTTCAGATATACAAATACTTTTTCTTTATTTTATATCTAACAGTACTGTTCATCTCAAATATAACAATGTACTTACAACTGAGTGAGTTGCTCTTTTGTATAGTGTTCTACAGCATCTAACAATACTTGATGAGATGGTTCATTAAATTGGGTGCGTAACAAGCGGATTTTTTCAAATAACAATGCCGCATTTTCTCCAAAACGATACGTCATTCGGGTTTGAATATCATTTAGCCATTGACTGGCTTCTGAACTTGTCAGGCCGTCAGGACAATTTCTGGCCCGATAACGAAACAATAACTGATTGGCTCGCTTATCTTTGAAATTAAACTTATATTTTTGTAGCTCGCTGATGTTAATTCCTCGAATCTTGTTAAACTCACTTTTGTCCTGTGGTGTGAAAAAGCCCGAATAAAGCATGGCGTCGACGTCTTCGTTATCAGAATCAAATGGCTGATTGAAAACTTCTGCAACTTTGGCCGAAATATCACCAAATTCCTTAAACTTCTCCAAGTTTGCTTTATTTGCCGGATAATCAAGTGAAATTCGTTTTAAATCCACATCCTTTAACACACTTAAAGGAGCCACAAATGGAGATTTATTGGCATGAATGGTTTTTAAAGAGATACGAGGACAATCTTCGGGAAGTTCGTCTTGAGGTGTGAAAATACGATCCCGAATATCTTCGATATCCAATTCAAATAAATCCTCAGGATCAAAAGCTAAATCATAACAAATGATTCCATTGGAATTGGTTGGATGAACAGCTAACGGCAACATGATTGCCAGACACCCTCTTTCAGCAGGAATTTTATTGGAAACATGGACAATCGGTTTCATAAATTGCCAGTTCAGCAGGCTTTTCACATAATTTTTATCCCTGAGTTTCAGACCATAGGCAAACAAATCAGGCTGGTGTCTTTTAACCAAACCGGCAACCTGAATAGTCGCTTCCACATCACTCAGTGCATCATGTGCGGCGGTGTGAGTCAGCTGATTGGATTCTGTTAAATCGGTTAATTTAAAACTCGGTTTACCGGCTTCATGTTCCGGCCAGTTGATACCATCCGGTCTTAAAGCATAACAGGCTCTGAGCAAATCAATCACGTCCCAACGACTATTACCATTCGCCCATTCTCGCAAATAAGGATCAATCAAGTTGCGATAAAAACCATAACGAATAAATTCATCATCAAAACGCATGGAATTGAATCCGGTCACGCACGTTTTAGGTTGGCTGAAAATTTGATTGATTTTTTCAAAAAAATCTCTTTCGCTCATCCCTTTGGAGTTACATTCTTGCGGAGTGATTCCGGTGATTAAACACGATTCGGGATCAACAAATGTATCCAGAGAGGTTTTACAGTAAAACATATCCGGTTCTGATATCGGATTGAGATTAATATCGGTACGAATTCCGGCAAATTGAGCCACTCTATCATACTGCGGACTGATACCGAATGTTTCCAAATCGTACCAGTAAAACGAACTCATGAATTAAACTTTATTTCGATTAATTTTGTCTCAACAGCATCCTCATCCTCTTCCTTGTGATAAGTTCTTACAGGAAGACATTGACGAGTCTTATCGAGCCAGGTTTTGGTTACTCTGGATGGTTTTGAATGAACTCTATCTATTTCAACAATTCCGTTTTCTTCACTGATAATTTTGAATTGATACAAGCTGATTTCACCATTCTTCAATATTGGATAATTCAACTCGGTTTTACCATCACAAATATCATTTGCTAAGTTCAAACTCACTAAATTTGGGGTGCTATAAGCATCCTTTGGAATTTCTAATTGCCACTGGTTGTCTTTTGTTATTCCTTGAATGGTGTTGGTTTCAACATCAACATGGTATTCTGAGGTGCGTTTGTTAAAAGCCACTTTTTGAGTCATTTTGTAGGATTTTGGTTGGAAAACGCCTTCCGCATCTAAAAATACAGTTTCTTCTGAGCGTTTAAACCCAAGAAATGATGCCATTCCGTGAGTTCCGTCTGTTTTATCAGACATGACAAAATCAACTCCCTGTTGACTGAGCTGTAATGTGTTGTAGCCAATTTCTTTTCCATCTTTAAAGACCTTATAATCGGCCTTGAACAAATCCAAAGCTGATAATGAGAAAGACTGAAAAAGAAATAATATGAGTATTGGTTTATTCATTAAAAATTACCGGTTCCGTTAATTTTTCACCATCAAGGTACAATTCATCATTTTGCCATGTTACACGATTGGCAGCAATAAGCCCTATTGTATACGGGAAAAGTGAATGTTCCCTGACTAAAAGCCGTGTTGCTAAAGAATCTGCATCATTACAGCCTTTTGTTTCAATAATAGTTTGTGAGATTCGTTGTCCGGCATCCAGTTCTTCATTGACATAATGAACTGTTGCTCCGTGAAATTCATCACCATTGTCTAGTGCTCTCTGGTGAGTGTGCAATCCCGGATATTTGGGTAATAAGGAAGGATGAATGTTGATAATTTTATTTTTATACGCTTTTGTGAAAGCTTCGGGCAAAATCTTCATAAAACCGGCTAAAACAATCAATTCACATTGCTGTTGGGAAATTTGTTCTTGTAAATGCTGAAGCTCTTTATCTTCTTTATCCCATTGAAATGTATAAAAAGGAATATTGGATTCATGGGCAAAGTCCAAACCTTTGGCAGATTCTTTATTACTGACAACCAAAACCACTTGATAGTTGTATTTTGACTGATTACGAATAATCGATCCCAGATTACTCCCTGTTCCTGAGATAAAAACAGCAATTTTAAGCGGAGAAGACATTAGTCTTGTAATTCCACTTCGGCTGTATTTGATTCATGAGAACGAACGAAGCCAATTTCCCAGCAATCAATTCCTGATAAGAGGAGTTGTTTCATACACTCTTCACTATCCGATTTTTTGGTAATAACAACCATTCCGATACCACAATTGAATGTTCTTAGCATTTCAGTTTGTGATAAATTGCCTTTTTCCTGTAACCAGTTAAAAATTTCAGGCATTTGCCAAGACGATAAATTCAACGTGATTGCTAAACCATCGGGAATTACACGAGTGATATTTTCCAACAATCCACCACCGGTGATATGAGCAATGCCATTGACTTCAACGGCTGAGTCTAATAACTCCAGGATGGGTTTGACATATATTTGTGTCGGTTGCAGTAACTTCTCGCCAATTGTGCTATCACCCATTGGAGAGTTTAAATTGGTATTATTGACTTCTAATACTTTTCTGATTAGCGAATAACCATTGGAATGCGGACCGGATGAAGCAAGTCCAATTATCACATCATCTTCTTCAATGTTTTCGCCGGTAATTGCGTTGTCTTTTTCCACAACTCCAACTACAAATCCTGCTAAATCGTAATCTCCTTTGGCATACATCCCCGGCATTTCTGCAGTTTCTCCACCAATCAGGGCACAACCCGACTGTCTGCAACCATTGGCAATGCCTTGAATCACAGAAGCCGCCTCATCAGTGTTCAACTGACCACAAGCATAATAATCAAGGAAAAATAGCGGTTCAGCACCTAAAACTACAATGTCATTGACACACATTGCTACTAAGTCAATTCCAATAGTTGAATGATCATTCATCATTTCTGCTAGTTTTAATTTTGTTCCGACACCATCGGTCCCGGAAACCAAAACGGGGCTTTTGTAGTTCAGTTTGGATAAATCGAACAAACCGCCAAAACCACCTATGCTTCCCATGACTCCTTCACGGTTTGTGGTCTTGATGGCCGGTTTAATCTTTTCAACCAGCTCATTCCCTGCATCTATATCCACACCGGCATCTTTATAACTGAGAGATTTTTTATTCTCGTCGCTCATATTTTGTATTTTTAATAAAAAAGCAAATTTTACCTTTTAGACTGATGGATGGAAAGCCAAGTAACTATCTAATTGGAAAAACATAAACAATTTCACCAAAGCAACTCATGCTTAAATGTAATTTACCAAGCAATTTGGTATTATGCCGCTTGATTTATTTTTGATACTAATTTTATGACTGTTGTGACCCGATTCGCTCCTTCTCCAACTGGATATTTACATGTTGGAGGTGCCAGAACCGCATTGTTTTCTTATCTTTTTGCCCGAGCAAACAAAGGAAAGTTTATTTTGCGTATCGAAGATACCGATCGTGAGCGCTCTACTCAAGAATCGGTTGATGCGATTTTTCAAGGAATGGAATGGTTAGGTTTGGAACATGATGGTGAGGTATATTTTCAAACACAGCGATTCGACCGTTATAAAGAGAAAATTCAACAATTGTTAGACGAAGGTAAAGCCTATTATTGCACTTGCAGTAAAGAAAGACTGGACGAAATTCGTGAAAAGCAAATGCAAAATGGAGAGAAACCTCGTTATGATGGCAAATGTCGTCACTTAAACTTGCCAAACAGTGATGATGCGGTGGTTCGGTTTAAAAATCCGACTGACGGCGATGTGGTCTTTGATGATTATGTTCGTGGAGTGATTACTACATCTAATAAGGAACTGGATGATTTGATTATTGCTCGTCCGGATGGCACACCGACTTATAATTTTACAGTGGTTATTGATGATGTGGACATGCAAATTTCACACGTCATACGAGGTGATGATCATATCAATAACACTCCAAGACAAATCAACATTTATCATGCCTTGGGCGCTGAATTGCCGAGATTTGCTCATTTACCAATGATTTTGGGTGACGATGGTGCTCGTTTATCCAAACGTCATGGAGCAGTGAGCGTGATGGAATATGCCAAAAACGGTTATTTACCGGAAGCGGTATTGAATTATCTGGTGCGTTTGGGTTGGTCTTATGAAGACAAGGAACTGTTTACCAAAGATGAAATGATTGAGCTGTTCGACTTGAAAAAAGTCAATCGAGCTCCCTCCTCTTTCAACACTTCCAAACTGGATTGGATTAACCAACAATACATCCAAAATGCTGACACATCTCGTTTGGCGGAGTTATTGAAAAATCGTTATAATGACTCAGGAATCCAAGTTCCTCAGAACTTAAATCTCAATCAAGTTGTAGAAATGTTCAAAGCTCGTTCAACAACTATCAATGCGATGGCGGATTCTTCGCTTTTCTTGTTGCAGGATATCACCGAATACGATGAAAATACGGTTAAAAAAGTTTTCAAAGAATCTGCTATTGAACCATTACAAACTTTAATCACAAAGTGTAATGAGATAGACGATTGGAGCAATGCAGACTTGCATGGATTGATTGAAGAAACTGTCAATGATTTACAAGTTGGTTTTGGTAAAGTCGGACAACCGCTTCGTGTCGCTTTAACAGGACAATCATCCGGACCTGCCAATGATGAAATCATGAAAATTCTTGGTAAAGAAGAAACATTGAAACGCATTCAACAAGCGTTATCTGTTGTCAAAGAAAATATCACTAATCAATGATTGCAATGAAGCCCGATACAATTTCTGACAGAACTTGTCCAGAAAGCGAAACTCTAAATGAAGTTCTTGATTTTGATAACAAAAACATTTTGGAATTGGGATGTGGAAAAGCTCAAATCACTCGTCAGATTGCCACTACGGGTTTTGACAGAAAGATTGTTGCCACTGAAGTTGATACTATTCAGCATGAAAAAAATCTGGAAATTTCAGATTTGCCAAATGTTGACTTTATATTGGCTGGTGCTCAGGATTTGCCATTTGATGATAATAGTTTTGATATTATTTTAATGTTTAAGTCATTACACCATGTTCCACAAGAGTTAATGCAAAAAGCTCTTTCTGAAGTTTCTCGTGTATTAAAGCCAAAGGGAAAAGCCTATATTTCCGAACCGGTCTTTGCCGGCGATTTTAATGAAATCCTCAGGCTTTTTCATGATGAAGAAATAGTCAGAAAGGCTGCTTTCGAGGCGATTGTGGAAAGCATTAATAAAAAAGAACTTTCACTCATTAAACAAATCTTTTTTAACACTCCCAGAGTTTTTAAAGACTTTGAAGAATTTGAGCAAAATGTCATCAATGTCACTCATACCGAGCATCAAATCTCCGATGAGTTGATGCAAAAAATCAAATCCAAATTTAAAAATCACCAGACTGAAAAAGGTGCATTTTTCACCTCGCCTATCAGGGTGGATTTATTAACAAAGTAGATGTAATCATTATCGGTGCCGGAGCTGCCGGTTTGATGACGGCAATTTCTGCCGGCAAAAGGGGCAAAAATGTTCTGGTACTCGACCATGCCAATAAAGCCGGAAAAAAAATTCTGATGTCCGGAGGTGGTCGATGTAACTTCACCAATCTGGATATTCAGCCGGAAAATTATCTTGGATCGAATCCGCACTTCCATAAATCTGCATTATCACGATATACACAATGGGATTTTATCTCTTTGGTGGAAAAACACAATATTCCCTATCATGAAAAAACTCTGGGGCAATTATTTTGTGACAACAAATCCAAGGACATTCTGGAAATGCTTTTATCCGAGTGCGAAGATGTGCAATCCAAAATCAGACTCAATTGCAACGTGCTTGAAGTTGTAAAAACAGACAATCAATTTGAGCTCAAAACATCACTTGGTTTATTTACCTGCGAATCTTTGGTGATTGCAACCGGTGGGTTGTCAATACCAAAGATGGGAGCCAGCGGTTTTGGTTATGAAATTGCCAAACAGTTCGGTCATACTGTTATGCCAACATCAGCAGCTTTGGTTCCCTTTACGATCACAGACCAACTCAAACAATTTCTCAATGAATTATCCGGAACGTCTCAGGATGTTTCTGTCACTTGTAACGGACAAAGCTTTCGTGAAAACATGCTTTTTACCCATCGTGGTTTAAGCGGACCGGCAATCTTGCAAATTTCAAGTTACTGGAATTCGGGAGATACTATTGAAATCAATTTGCTACCTGATGAAGACGTTTTAGCGTTTGCTGAAAACAGTTCGAATAAATCGTTGGAACAAATTCTAAACCAACTTTTCAGTAAAAAGCTCTCCACTATTCTTTGCGAATTATTTTTCAACCAAATCCGCTCGAAAAATTTTGCAGAAATTTCAAAACAAAAAAAAGCAGAAATCCACAAACAAATTCATCATTGGCAAATCAAACCTAATGGAACGGAAGGCTATCGAACTGCTGAAGTCACCAAAGGTGGAGTGAACACCGATGAGGTCTCCTCAAAAACTTTTGAAAGCAAACTCGTCAAAGGTTTATTCTTTGTTGGTGAAGTTCTGGATGTCACCGGACATTTAGGCGGATACAACTTCCAATGGGCCTGGTCATCAGGGCATGCTTGCGGTCAGTTTGTATAAGTGAATTAACACATTCATTTGACTTGATAAATTATCGCAAACTATAATGTTTATTCAAATTTTAGGGTAGAAAAATAATGACAGAGTTAATTGCTTCACAGGGGATTAATTTCACTTCCATTTCTCGTGGCATTATTGGCATGATTGTTTTGATTGTCATTGCTTATATTTTTAGCTCCGATCGCAAATCCATTTCATGGAAAGTCGTTGGCATCGGGTTATTTATGCAGTTGCTAATTGCTGTCGGCGTGCTGTATGTTCCATTTGTTGCTGCATTTTTTGATACCGTCGGACAAATGTTCGTTAAAGTAATGGATTTCACCAAAGCCGGAACCAGTTTTTTATTTAACTCTTTCACATCCGGTCAAATTGAAAGTCCGCTGATTAATTTTGCAATCATGATATTGCCAACCATTATTTTCTTCTCTGCGTTAACATCAGTGCTTTTCTTTCTGGGAATCATTCAAAAAATCGTTAAAGCATTAGCTGTAGTATTAACTAAAACTTTAAATATTTCCGGCGCTGAAAGTTTATCGGTCGCAGGTAATATCTTTCTCGGTCAAACGGAAGCTCCTTTGATGATTAAAGCGTATCTGGAGCGTATGAACCGTTCAGAAATACTGCTGGTTATGATTGGTGGTATGGCAACCGTTGCCGGTGGTGTATTGGCTGCTTATGTGAGTTTTCTCGGTGGGGATGACCCAGTTCAACAGGCTTTTTATGCCAAGCACTTGCTCAGTGCATCAGTTATGGCAGCTCCTGGAGCCATTGTGGTTGCTAAAATTCTCATGCCACAAACTGAAAAAATTGACAGCAACATTGAGGTTTCAAAAGAAAAAGCCGGTTCTAACTTTTTGGATGCTATGGCATCAGGAACAACTGATGGTTTGAAATTAGCTGTAAATATCGGTGCGATGCTTTTGGTGTTCTTCGCATTTATTGCTATGGGTAACTATATTTTACAAGTCTTGGGACATTTTACTTCATTCTTGCATTGGATTGTCGCTGCCGTATTCGCAGCCGGCGTTAGTTATTACAAGCGTGAAAATATTCCGGTATTCAGAAACTTCTTCATGAACTTCTTTGGAGTTTTAGTTGCGGTCGTTCTCTATCGCTACATCATGGTACTCAATGTTGATGGTTACACATTTGGAAATTCTATCAGTCAATGGATTGCTACTCATACCAACTATGACAAGTTGTCTATGGAGTTTATTCTTGGATATACTTTTGCACCTTTAATGTGGCTGATTGGCGTTGCCAAAGAAGACATTACCATTCTTGGACAGTTGCTTGGTATTAAATTGATTGCTAGTGAATTTGTCGGTTATATCAACTTGGCTGAGTTTAAAAATGTAGCTTCAGCCATGCATTTGTCTTATGAAAAATCAGTACTGATTGCAACGTATATGCTTTGCGGTTTTGCCAATTTTGCTTCTATCGGTATTCAAGTTGGCGGAATCGGACATTTAGCTCCAAATCAGCGAAAACGTCTTTCTGAGTTTGGCATTAAGGCTTTAATCGGTGGAACATTGGCATCATTACTTTCTGCCAATTTCGCAGGAATGTTAGTCGGATAATTTATCAGTTAATCTGTAATGTCGGAAAAGCAAGCCTATCTCATTGATGCTAGTATTTATGTTTTTAAAAGTTATTACGTCAATTACGGAAACTATACTGCCAGCAATGGAGAAAACATCAATGCGGTTTATGGTTTCACACGATTTCTGACAGATTTCATACACAAAACAAAAGCACAGCATATCGCCTGTGCTTTTGATGAATCTCTGGAATCCTCTTACCGCAACGAAATTTATCCTCCGTATAAAGCCAATCGTGATCCGGCTCCTGAAGATTTAAAGCGTCAGTTTAAATTGTGTCAGGAAGTTGCCAATGTTTTAGGCATTAGCACTTATAGTGATGGATATTACGAAGCCGATGACCTGATTGGAACTTTGGCACATCACCACCAGAAACAAGGTTTTCGTAACCACATCGTTTCAGCCGATAAAGACTTAGCACAATTAGTTGGCGAGAATGATACTTGGTGGAATTATGGAAAAGACGAGCCTATGAACCCTGATCTCATCAAACAAAAATTTGGTGTTTATCCACATCAAATTGCAGATTATCTGGCACTTTGCGGAGATAGTGTCGATAACATTCCCGGGGTCTCAGGCATTGGCATTAAAACAGCAATTCACTTAATCAACCATTTCGATACTTTGCAGGATGTTATGGACAGAAACAAAGAAATCGCTTTTTTAAGTATTCGGGGAGCTAAATCCTGCCAAAAGAAAATTGCCGATAATCTTGATCAGGCAAAACTGGCTAAATCACTGACTGAAATCAGAACGGATATTCCACTTGAGAACATAGACATTCGCCGTAAGCGAATTAATACTGAAAGAATCAATCAGCTATTCGATTTTCTACAACTCGGGCCAATGTTGCGAAGACGAATTTTGGATTTGCAAAAAATTTAGGTTTTAAAAACTAACATCATGCAGTAAGATATTATATTAAGCAATATTCACTCAAACAGTATGTCAAATGTTAAGATTTTAGTTGTCGATGACGAACCGGATATTTTGAAGCTCCTTGAGATGACCTTGAATAAAATGGGTCTGACAGTTTATACGGCTCCAACTCTGGGAGCTGCAAAAAGTGTGCTTGAGAAAAACACTTTTCACTTTTGCTTAACTGACATGAAATTGCCTGATGGCAATGGTATCGAACTGGTTGAGCATGTACATAAAAACTTTCCTAAAACTCCGATTGCTGTAATCACTGCTTATGGAACCATTCATCATGCAGTTGAGGCATTAAAGAAAGGTGCTTTTGATTTTATCAGCAAACCGATTAGTTTGCAGGTATTAAGGAATTTGGTTGCCAATGGCATCAAAGAATTCGAGTCACCAACAAATGAAAACTCAACACCCAAAGGAAAAACCAAACTGGCAGGTTCTTCTGAATATATTCAATCCATTAACAAATCCATTGCAAAATTAGCAAAATCACAATCGACTGTTTATATCGAAGGACCCAATTGCACATCTAAGAAATTCATTGCTCAGTGCATCCATAATTTATCTCGAAGAAATGATAAAGAGTTCATCAGCTTTGATTGTATAGAAGATCAAAATGATTCTCCTGAGATGAGTGAATATGAACGCTTAATTGCTGTTTTAACCGAAGCGAATGGCAGTACCTTGTTTATGGAAAACATTGGATTTCTCAAAATTTCCACGCAATCGAGTTTAGCTAAAATTCTTCATGATAAATCATTTACCAATGAGGACAACGAGAAAGTCAATCTGGATGTCCGCTTCATCGTCACTTGCAACCATAATATTGATGAAGCAGAAAAGCTGGATAAATTCAACAGTGAACTGATGGAGAGAATGACCGTCATAAAACTTTTCACTCGACCATTGGCTGATCATAAGGATGATATACCTGGATTGTCTAAAGCCATTCTGACTGAATATGCTGAAAAATGGCAGCAACTTCCGTGCAAAATTGATTCTCAAGCGTTGCATACGCTGTGTTCTTATAATTTCCCCGGGAACATACTGGAACTTAAGAGTATTCTTGAGCGAGCGGCGAATGTTTGTGAGAATGATATTATTCGCGAAACTGATCTTGGGTTCGATGATAATCAACAACCTAAATTGCTTTCACAAAGACATAATAAAAATCTTGAAGAGTACATTAACGAAATTGAAATTCAGGAAATCACCAATGCTTTAAAACTGACAAACAACAATAAAACAGCAGCAGCTAAGGTATTGGGAATTAGTTTCAGAGCTTTAAGGTATCGTATTAAAAAACTGGGACTGTGAGAATAAGGCATCCCATTGCTGAAAAACAAAATCTTCATTGAAGTTTTCTTTGTATTCAACTTTTGGCAAGTCATTTTGCCAGCTTTTCAGCGTATTAATAATTTGTTGTGAGTTTGTTGCATCAATCAAATTATTATTCGAGTGCAAAATTTCTCGTGCTGAACCGATATCATGTGCCAATACCGGTATGCCAAGAGCATTGGCTTCGGCGTAAATCAGCCCAAATGTTTCCGCAAAAGTGTTTTGTGGATAGAAAATACAGAGTGATTCTGCAACATGTTTCATCATTTCATGATAAGGTAGTGAACCTAAGACAATAATATTCTTATTCTCTGCTTGAATATCAGAAGTTTTATAACCTGGATTAGCTATGAAAAGTTTCATTTCCGGCATTTCCCTGATGACTTCGTTAAAACAGTTGATGACCTGTTCCAAACCTTTATTCGGTGATGAAAAAAACAACAGCTTATTTATATCTCTCGTTTTTTTCGGTGATTCTGGTTTAGTTATTGGATTGTAGCAAAATTTAACATTTGTTTTTTTACAGATTAGTGTAAAAAATTTACCTAATATATTCTGATTTAATATCCTGTTAATACTTTTTTTGTGAGTTTCTGAATTACAAATTACAGTAACATCATTTTTGGCAAATCCACATCTCTTAAATATATATTCAAAATTTTTATATGTATGAATCCACAAAAACAATTTGGCGTGAGGAAATAATCCTCTGATTTCTTTTAATACCTGATATTTCCGTAAGACAACCACATAGTCTGCATTGTGCTGAGAAATACTCCTTTTCGAAATAAATGCCAGAGAATCACTAACTACCTCATCTTCTTCCCTGTATTTTTGAGCTACGAAAACTTTATATTTATTTGATAGAATTTGTGCTGTTTTTATGATACTGGCTTCTGTTCCTCCAATCGCTTTTTCTTGAAGTGTTTTGAGGTTATATGCCTGTGGATAAGTATTATCTAAAAATAAAACAGTTTTCATATCAATAATTTGGGTTCTATCTACTCCAAACAAAAAAGGCTGAACACAATAAACGGTTCAGCCTTTTTAGATTAAGTAAAAAGTAACTAAATCTCTTTGTTATTTTCTTCAGATTCAAGAGTTTTCTTAGTTTTTTCTTCAAGTTCAAATTGACTTTTTTCCAGGTCTTCAATCAATTTAATCTCTTGTAAAGTATGCTTTTCCCAAGCTCTCGCATCTTTCAAAATCGATTTTGTTTCTTTAGCTTGTCTGAATGCCTGCAATGCATTGTGGTGTTGTTTCAGATTTGAATACGACATTCCCATTAACAAATAATTGTTCCCGGGATTCTTTAATCCACCTTTCTCTGCCGCTTTCTTAGCTGCTTCGGCTGCTTTTTTATAATCGCCGGCATCAAAATATACACCTGCTAAGCGAGCAAACAATTTTCCGCTTTCTGACAATCTTGCTGCTTCTTCCAAAACAGGAATGGCTTTATCATGCTGATTCGCTTGTGCCCATGCATTACCCAGTGTTTCGATATTCTTCTGTGTTTTCTGGATAATACCGTCATTCATGCCTTTTTCTATGATTTTTGCAGCTTTGTAAGGAACTTCAGCACCAAGAAACATGTAAGCCAGATTGAGGATTTCATTTTCTTTTTTCAAAGAATTATTTAAATAGATTGAATCGAAAACAGTCAAGCGACGCATGTCTTTACCCATCTCTCCATACATTCCTGCAAGCTGTTTTAAATAATCAACTTTAGGATAATATTTAACGAGATCTTCGTATGTTTTTGCCGTATTTGGATAATCCCCTTTGTCATAATATAAAGCTGATTTCAGACGTAACCAATTTTCCTTGACTTGTCTTCCGGCGGCTTTTTCCAGCTCAATCGCTTTATCAACATTAGACAATGCCAAATCAAAATTTCTTTTCTGATAATGCGCCTGAGCTAACATGATATGCGCTGTTGGAGTTGGCTTTTCCACGCCTTTTAGCCATTCGTTCATGTATTTAATGCATGAGTCATAATCTTCTAACTGAAAATAGAGCTGTGCTATGGTGTACTTTGCCTGAAGAACCAACTGATCGGGAGTTTCCTCAATTGCAATCACTTCCTTATAGGCTTTAATAGCATTTGCATAATCTTCTTTGGAAGCATAGATGAAAGCATAAAAGTTCCACATTTGGGCTTTACCATAACCTTCAACTTTGCCACGGTTTTTAATCCCATCAAGAACTCCCAAAGCTTCATCATGATTACCAGCTTCTGTTAGTTCTTGAGCTTTCATCAACTTCTCAAAAGTCTGAGCATCAATAGCACCAGTCGCCTTTGATTTTTCATCCCGAGCTGCCTGTACACTAAATACAGTTAAAAAACAGGCTATTAATAATACTTTGATTGATTTCATAGACTACTCCGCCAGTTTAAAGACGATTCGGGTTCTGACACCATGAACTTCTTGTGGCACTCCGTCAACAACACGAGGTTTGTATTTGTAACGAAGAGCAGAACTGATTGCAGAACGATTAAAAATACTTGCCGGTTCTGCTTCAATCACTACAGGATCTTTCACTGTTCCTTGTTTTGTTACTGTATATTCCAGTATTACATAACCTTCAATCCCACGAGATGCGGCACGTTGTGGATATTGTGGAGCCACTTTAACAATTGGTAAATACTCTCCATCAGAAGCCGACAAACCGGTTCCAATACTCAAATCCAAGTCTGCTTTCATATTTCCCGGAGCACTGATCGCACCAATATTGGAGTCGGCATCAATTTGATCGAAATCCTGTTGAGGAATCTCCGGTGGTGGTTGTTCATCCGGTTTTGGTTTTTCAGGTTTCTGAACCTCACGGTTCGCCATTCTTTCAGCCTCAGGCATTAGAATTTCCGGAAGCTTGATACGAGCTTCTTTATCCAATGGTGAGTCACTGAACTCAATCAACGCAACCATCAAAGTGATTAAAGCTGCTGTTACAGCAAAAGCTACAGGAAAAGTAATTAAGGCTCTTTTCATTACCATCTTATTCTCCTCTTACTTTTTATCGACTGCGAGTGATACTTTTTCGTTCCCCACAACTTCTCTGGCTGCATCTAATACTTCCGTGAATGTTTTCACGGTTGCATTCTTATCAGATTGTATAACGACGCCGCCCTCAGGATTTTCTGCATGAAGACGTTGAATATTCGCCTTAACTGAGCGCACATCCACACGACGTTTATCAATCCATACAGAATTATCGGAATTGATTGCAACCAAAACGGTTGTATCACTTTTTTCATTCGCAGTGCTGGCTTCCGGACGATTGACTTCAACTCCGGATTCCTTGATAAAAGTTGCTGTCACAATGAAAAATATCAACATAATGAATACAACATCAAGCATTGGTGTCAAGTCAATGGCACCTTCGTCTTCACTGGCAGCTTCAGAAATAAAACTTCTACGCATAGTTTTTCTCTTTTAGTTTCTCTTAAAATTAGAGTATCTGCTATTCAAAAGTCAGATGCTCTTCTGTTAATTTATTTTCTTTCTCAGCTATTTGAGTCACAAAAGTGTTGGCAAAAACACCTGACAATGCAGCAACCATACCTGCCATTGTCGGAATCGTTGCTCTTGATACTCCGCCTGCCATAGACTTAGCATCTCCGCCACCTGTGATAGCAAGTGCGGAAAACACTTCAATCATACCTGTAACCGTCCCTAACAAACCTAATAACGGACAAAGCGCAATCAAGGTTTTAATTAAAGGAATGTTTTTGTTAATTTTAATCTGAGTTTCAGATACGAGTTTGTCCCGAATCGCATGAGCATTCCAAGATTTATGCTCACCACGAGAGTTCCAGGTTTTTAAGACTTTGTCAAAATCGTTTCTATAACCAAATTTAAAATATAAAAGTTTATCAAGTATCATGACCCACATAATAAAGGTGGTCGCGGCAATGACATACAATACCGGACCTCCTTTATTAAAGAAGTTGTTTATAGCCTCAAATGCATCTTGTAATAATAAAAGCATGGCCGTCCCTCCGGGTTATTTCTGCTCTGATCTCTCAGCCAGAATTCCGGCACTTTGCTCTTCCAAAATATGCATAATTCCTTTAGCTTTACCGCTCAAGAAAGTATGTAACAACAAAGTTGGAATCGCTGCGACCAAACCAAGAACCGTAGTAACCAATGCACTGGAAATACCACCCGCCATCGCTTTTGGATCGCCGGCACCAAATATTGTAATTGCCTGGAACACAATAATCATACCTGTCACTGTACCCAACAGACCGAGGAGCGGAGCAACCATTGAGATGATTTTTAACAAAGGAATCCCCTTGTTAATTGCCGGTTTTTCTTTCAGAATTGCTTCACCCAAACGCAGTTCCAAAGTTTCGATGTCCGTATTATGATGAGCCTCTGCTGCTGAAAGAACTCTTCCAAGCGGATTATTATTTGATAACTCTTTAGACTTAAGTTGTTTGTTTACTTTTGCTGATATTCCACTCAGTACAATAAATCTCCAGATAGCCAGTAAGATACCAAATACTGCAATACCGGTAATGATATAACCAACCAGCTTACCTTGATGCCATCTCTCTTCAATTGTTGGAGAATTGATTAAAGCACTCAAATATCCGCCACCGGCCGGACCTGTCGGATCAATCCCAAGTGGAGAAACGCCAGATGTTGATGATTGGAATGCAGCAGCACCGGCTTGATAATCTTCAGGCTGTCTTGCCAGTACTGACAAATTACCGGTATCCGGTTCATAAGACAAATAGTTGCCATTGGAAACTAAATTAAACAAACCAACTCTGACAACTTCCTGACTGCCTTGAGTTCCGACTTTGGTGTTGTATTTAACCACACGACCGGATTCAGTAATTTCTCGGTGCATTTCAAACCAGACCTTTTCAATTTCTTCCATGGAAGGCAAGTCTGTTGAACTGTTCATTTTTTTAATCAAAGTGTCAAGAAATTCAACACGTCCCGGAAATTGAGTACTGGTTAAAGAGCCTTTGAAAGTTTCACGCAGTGCGCCAGCTGTTGAAGTCAAATGACCAAAAAGTTCTTTCAATGAACCTAATCTTTCGTCGCGCTGTTTCCTTTTTTCTTCAACGGCAAGTTCATTTTCGTTGAATTGTTTTTCCATCTCAGCAGATTTACTTTCCAAAGCGGCTATTTCTGCTTTGGCTTCACGAATCATACGTTCTTGTTCTTGCTTCTGCTGAATGAACTCTTGTTCTCTTCTCTTATTATCTTGATTATCTGCGGCACGACCTGCTTTGACTTTGTTGAGCAAATCATCCATAGAAAGGCTTTCATCAGCTATAGCGAGTGATGATACAGAAAATAAGAAAGCTGCTAATGTCATAATTTTTGCGATTTTCATTATTTTGCCACCCCTGGAGCTGCAATTGGTAAAGTCATGACGTCAATTGTGGCTTGTTTATTCGCCATTTTGATGCCATTTTTGATTGAATTTCTGTAAGTACCGTTATCTAAAGCTATCCATTTTTTAGAATCCTTATCATAAACCGCACTCAATTTTGTGTCTTTAGTTTGAGCCACCATAGCGATGCGACCGACTCTCAGAATGTCAACCTCATGCTCTTGCCCATCAACATTAATAATTTTTGAATAGGAATCAATCTTACGACCGTATTCATCTTCAATTTGATAAACTTCAAGAATTTGTCTGAATTTTTCTGAAATATCTACATCAGCTCTTTCGATATTTTCCTGCATGAATAACACTCTTTCTGCACGTTCTTGCTCGTTAAACGGCATGTCTAACTCAACAAATTGAGCAATTCCATCAATCATTTTCATGATTAATGGCAACATTTGTCGCTCAATAACCGCAACTTGTGCCGTTGACGCTTCAAATTTTTCAATTAATTGAAGTTGACTGTCGATTTGTGTTTGCAATTGATTGTTATAAACTTTTAAACCTTCAATCTGTTTTAGCAAGCTGCGATATTCAACCAGCCTTGCTTGTGAAGAATCGACAATGGCATCAACCTTTGCTTGTGACTTGCGTGCCTCTTCTACTTTAGCTTCACCGGTTTTTACCACATCTTCCAGTTGTGCATAACTGACTGATGTCACACCGACAATCATTGCTAAAGCCAGAGACTTTCTAAAATTAACAATTTTTGTGCTTATCTGCATTGTTTTCTCTCTAAGTTTCTTGAAATTATTTTGTATTTTTAAGATCGCGTTATTCTAAACTATCCCACCCACTTAAAAAAGTGCCCGTTGAATACAAACAACAGGCACTTTCAATTATTATCGATATGTAACTAAAATGTCAATAATCTTTAAAGTTCATATCTCAGACGGAAGTAGTAGAAACCACCACCAAAACCTCCCGGTGAAGCCTGACCATAAATATTACCGGCACCGCCGAATACTTCATCAGGATATTCATCAGTTACGTTTTGAGCTCCAACTGTCAATGTATAATGCTCATTGAAATTGTATGCAGCTTCTACATCTAAGAACAAGTTGTCACCAACGAAGACATTGTCACCGGTGTCATAAATACCACTGTAGTGATTTAAACGACCTAGGAAACGCCAGTCTCCAACTGTGTGATTCGCAGAGAAACTCCAACGAGTTTCAGGTAAACCTCTTTCTTGCTCCAAGACTCTTTCATCACCTAATAATGGAATATCACCTATAACAGGATTTCCCTCAACATCAAATAGTGGATTGCCCATGTCATCACTTAGTTGCCCTCTATAAGTATCAACATGTACAACATCCGTTTCAGTATGGTTAAACGATAACACGAAATCTGTATTACCATTACCAATTTCTGTCGAGTAAGTTGCAACCACATCAATACCACGAGTTTCTGTATCATAACCATTTGTGAAGTAGCGGAAATTTCTTAGATTTGCCGCGCTGGTTACACCGGATGCAATCAAAGCATCAACTTCTTCTTGTGATAATGCATGATTTTCAGAAAGCGTTAAACGTCCATCCAAATCAATTGCAAAGTAATCAACTGTCAAATCGATACCTGCAAAATTCACTACCGCACCGAATGTAAAGTTAGTTGATTCCTCTGCATCAAGAGGCTGTCCTCCCTTTGATAAAGCCACAGGATTTATTGAAGGAATTGTACCGTTATTGACTAACTGACCATTTTCAAACTGAGTCGAGACATTAAAGGCATTGGATTGACCAGGAGTCGGGGCTCTGAAGCCTGTACTCCAAGCACTACGCAATGCAAAAGCATCTGTAAACTCATAGCGAGCTGCCACTTTACCATTGGTTGTAGTACCAAAGTCTTCAAAATCTTCGAAACGCAATGCTACACCTATCAACAAACTTTCAGTTACATCTGCTTCTAAATCGACATAAGCTGCATAGTTAGAACGCTCCCAACTACCAGCTGCCAGATTTGAGAAACCCGGAAAACCATTTGAAGCTGAACTAAATCCTTGAGCCGCATAAGGACCAATCTCGAATGATGCTTGATCACCTGTTGTAATCTGGAATGTTTCTGAACGATACTCAAGACCCATTGCTACGTTTAGGTCTGAAGCAAAACTTCCAACTGCAAAACCTTTAGACACATCAAAGTTCAAATTCTTTTCAGTTTGAGTGTATGAACCCGGATAAAATTCAGTCGGCGTTTGTGGACCTAAAGAAGCATTTACGGTATTGCGAATTGTGAAGTCTGCACTACTGCGTCCATAAGTTCCACTTAAATCCCAATTCCATCCGCTTCCGGACTCGCCTCTTAACCCGACAACGGTCGAGAAATCTTCAACATCACCACCGAATCTCGGAGTGAATCCGCCAGGGAACATCTTTTGGAATGTGAAACAGTTTGGATTTGCCAAAACTTCAGCCAATCTTTGAGGGTCAGGTGCATTATTAACAATAGGAACAACCGGACAACCTGCAGAACCATCTAAAATACCATCAGCAGCATCCAATACGTCACCAACCAATAAAGTTTGGCCACCATCATTGCTGAATACACCACCGCGAGTGTTTGGATTTCTGAAGTAGAATCCGCCATCAACAGATTTGGAACCATAATTTCCAAATGCATAGAACTCTTTATCTTCATCCAGCTGCAAGCCCATGTTATAAACGAATTTTATATCGTTATCAATTTTGGGTTGTCCCCAAATTTGTGCCGGATTTGCAACAGCTGTATTTCCTGCAGCAACTAACGCCGCAGCATCCGCTCTTTGATAAGAACGGTTTGTGTCATCGGCTTCACCGTATTCAAAAGTCAGGTTAACAAAACCGTTATCGGTGAAAGGCAAACCAATATTACCGGCAACTGAATATGTATCTCCGTCACCTTCATAGAAAGAACCATATCTGACTTCAAAACTTCCACCCTCATTCGCATCTTTTAATTGGAAATTCATCACACCGGCAATCGCATCAGAACCATACTGAGCAGCAGCACCGTCTCTTAATACGCCAACTTGTTTCAATGCAATTGCCGGAATTTGTGAAATATCTGGACCTTGTGCACCATCAGCAACACCATTTCCTAACCAGGAAATAACCGCAGCACGATGACGACGCTTATTATTAACCAACATCAATGTGTGATCAGGAGCCAAACCACGGAGGTTAGCCGGACGTACCAAAGTTGCCGCATCACTAATTGCCTGTGTGTTCACATTGTATGACGGAACAACATTACGTAATAAGTTACTTAAATCAGTTTCACCTTGATTGACAAAATCGTCACCGCCGATGACATCAACAGGAACTGCAGAATCAGTCGCTGAACGAGGAGCACGGCGAGAGCCCAATACCACCACCTCTTCAACTTCAGCTTCTTCTGCTCCATCCTCTTGAGCAACAGCTTGGGTTGATAAACCAACGGTGAACGGTGCAAACATTGCTAAAAACAATGCCGTTCTTTTGTTAAATTTATTTTTCATTATTTCAGTCTCCCAGACTGGTTGTTATTATTTAAGTTAAGTTTAATGTTATACGAATATTTATTCGTATCAGTAAATATAGCAGGCAAAAAAATCAAGTCAAGCATGAAATTAATTAATCTTTTTAATAAATTTTATTCATCCAAAAAATAAAACGAACATTTTCATTAACAATGGTGTCGATGAGTTTACCAAGCCGTCATCGCAATTGATGGAGTTTTTTTAAAGTTTATGTTATTTTGAATAACACTGGATTTAACAATTGTAGAATGAACTTAATCAAACAGCTTGTTGATAAAATATTTTTCGCCACCGGGGTTATTCTGTTTCTTCAACTCCCTCATTTTATTGATCAATACACACAAAGAGTTGGCGGGTATTCCGAATCACAAAATCAGCAACTAGACAAATATCTGTCAATTGCTACAAATGGCTATGACGGAAACATTCAAAAATTGATTGAGAGCTTTAAAAACTCAAAAGATGAAGCGATACGAAAAACAGGAGAAAACATTGAAGAAGTTCAACTTGATGTTAGAGATTTAAAAGAAGAACTCAATGTGCTCGAAACCGAGGGCTTATTCAAAAAAATACTATTTCTGACAACGCATACACGTTTTGATTTAGCAAAAGGCACATTGAAATCATTTCAGCCCGGAGTGCCTCTCAACCTCTGGACCTTTGTATATGGCTTATTTGGCGGAATATTATTTAGCATGTTTTTTAACGGGGTGATTTTTCTTCCTAAGAAAATGATTCAAAAAAGACAATTAAAAAGAAGCCGAACCTTTGCCAGCTAACAATTAAAAATCAATTATTTGGATTGCTTGTAGTTCCTTTTTACAATCACCATAAAGATTCTTATCAAAACATAAAATAAAAAACCGGCGACTGCGAAATAAACTCCCCAATGATTGATTATCACCGCATTAAATCCATAATCAATCGCACGTGCATAATCCCAGACCATTGGCACAACTCCTACCAAAGCAATTGCAACAGCAAAAAATGTCAGCATTTTGAATCGATACATCTTATCGCGATAATCACGATATTTGATGACCTTGAGACGTTCCATCTCTTCCTTGTTTAAATTAAAGGAAAAACCACATTCGGGACATTTTTCAGACTTATCTGAAATTCTCTGCTTACATGAAGGACAATTAATTAATGCCATTTAGTACCGCTATTTAAAAATTGTCAGTTTAACAGCAGAGTCACATACATTGCAAAATATTTCATTCATCTTAAGTAAGCCTCTTGTTGATATTATTAAATGATTATAAATCATTAATTTCTTAACAAACCATTACGAAAATGTTTAAATTATCCGAATTTACAAATACTCAATCTAACAGGATTAAAGTGATAAAACACAAAACAAAAATCGTCGCCACATTAGGTCCGGTGAGCAACAACCCAAGAAAAATAAAGGAATTAATCGAAGCCGGGGTCAATGTCTTTCGACTCAACTTCTCTCATGGCTCTCACGAACAACACAAAAAAAGCTATGATGCCATCCGATCCGCTGCTGATGAACTGAAACAAGTCGTAGGAATTTTGCTAGATTTGCAAGGTCCTAAAATACGCATTGGAAAATTTGAAAAAGGAAAAATTAAATTAGTTGAAAATGACTCATTTATACTCTCTTGTTCAGATGATTGCATAGGCAATGCTGAGCGCGCCTGCGTCAGTTATAAAGATTTGTACAAAGACGTCAAAGAAGGAGATGAATTGTTGCTGGATGACGGCAAACTTAAGGTTATTGTAACAAAAATCGAAAACTCTGACATTAATACCAAAGTCATTGTTGGCGGCAAACTTTCAGACAATAAAGGAATCAACATTCCATCCGCAGACCTATCGGTCGCTGCCCTCACCAAAAAAGATATTGAAGATTTAGAGTATGGCGTGGCACTTGGTGTCGATTGGGTTGCACTCAGCTTTGTCAGAAAACCGGAAGATTTACTTCTCGCCAGACATTATCTCAAACTTCATGGTTCCGATGCCAAACTCATGGCAAAAATTGAAAAACCAAGTGCGATTAAGAATTTTGATGAAATTCTAAAAATTGCCGATGGCATCATGGTGGCACGTGGTGATTTGGGAGTTGAATTATCTCCTCAAGAAGTCCCCATGTTGCAGAAAAAGCTCATTCGCCTTTCCAGACAAGCGGGTAAACCGGTTATTACTGCCACTCAAATGCTGGAAAGCATGATTGACAACCCGATTCCAACACGAGCAGAAGCCAGTGATGTTGCCAATGCCATATTTGACGGAACTGATGCCATCATGTTATCAGCCGAAACCGCGGTTGGAACTTATCCCATAGAAGCTGTCAGCACCATGAGAAAAATTGCTAACACCGTTGAGAACGACATGGAATACATTGTTCGTATGCAGGAAAGAACATTGGATACTGAGGAAACCACTCCGGATGCGGTTGCATCAGCAGCGTGTAATATTGCCAGTAATATCAAAGCAAAAGTCATGGTTTGTTTCAGCAGTTCCGGAGCAACAGCTCTGCGTGTCGCTCGCAACAGAATTCAAACCAATGTCATTGCCATTTCGCCAAAATTAAAATCCTGTCAGCAATTAGCACTCAGCTGGGGAATTCACCCGATGCTCTCACCGGATGCCAACAATACCAGTGAAATGGTCGATATTTCTGAGGCAATTATTCGCAAATGCGATGCCGCAAAAGTTGGCGAGCGTTATGTTATCACCGCCGGTGTTCCTTTTGGAAAATCAGGCACAACGAATGTTATCAGGGTTGAAAAGTTGAAATAGCTTATTCGAAAATATAATTCTTGGATTCAACAGTCACATTGGGGGGATATCTTTTTTCTTCAAAGTAATCATATCCTTGTTTCAGATTTTGCCAAAAAGTGTACCATTGGTTATTGGAATGCTTTTGCAGGTTTTCATCGGACATTTTGAAAGGAAAAATATGCACTCGAAAAAATGATTGACCATTGTTTAAAGCAGAATGGACTATGGTGTATATCTCTTCAATTTTATCATCTGTCATGGCATAACATCCAATGGACACACAATCACCGTGAACCATCAATGCGCTTCCCGTTCGCCCATACGCACGATCAAAAGCATTGGGGTACCCCAAGTTAAATGATAAATGGTAACTACTGTATGGATTTAATTGTTGAGGAGTTACAAAATAAAACCCTTCAGGAGCCATGCCATCACCTTCGGATTGCTTGGGTCCCAAACCACCGAACCCAAATGTACAAATCGGATAAGTATTAAATAACTCAAATCGAGAATTATTTTGCACCCAGATTTCCAATTTGGCTTCTTGTTTAAAAATTCGGATAAAAACCGGTCGTCCCAATTGCAATCCTTTTTGTGTAAATTCCGTTTGTAATAATGGCGTGTATTTATCAACTGCGGCTTTGGAACGTGAGCTTTCTGGAATTACTTGCGACATTATGGAAAATGATAAAAACAGGAGAACAATAAAATACTTCATAAAATTTCTGACAGTAGCTCAATCTATTTGTTCCTTTCACGAATAAAAAAGCCCGTGATGAACACAGGCTTTGATTTCTTAATCAGTCTAAGATTTTTTATTTGATAGATAAATCTGTCAACCTTTTTTCTGTCAACGATGAATAATAAGTAGCAACATTGACAATATCTTCATCAGTTAGTGTTGCAGCAAAACCGGACATGATAGGGTTTTTTCTGGCGCCGGATTTATAGTCACTTAATGCCTGAATCATATAATCAGCAAATTGACCTGATAATTTTGGATAAGTGTCATTGATACCTTGTCCGTCCATACCATGACAAGATTGGCAAACTTGCTTAACTTTCTCTTCACCTTTGGCTTTATCGCCACTCAAGTTATCACCTTTTGCCAGCACACCTGAAGAAACAAATAAGCCTAAAACCAACAACATTAGTGTTTTAATATTTTTCATGATTTTCCCCTATTTATTTAAAGATGCGAAGTAAGAAGCGATATCAGCAATATCCTGATCTGATAAGCTACCGGCCTGAGCTTTCATAGTTGGATGAGAACGCTCACCGGAACGATAAGCCTTCAATGCCGCTGCAATATATCCCTCGTTTTGTCCGCCCAATTTAGGAACATGATAGACAGGATATGCATTCATATAATTTTTGATTCCATGACATCCTGTGCAAGTATAAGACAAAGCTTTCCCATTGACTGCATCTCCAGCAGCAAAAACCTGTCCTGCACACATCATTAAAAATGATACTAATAGTAATCTTTTCATTCTACCCTCAGATTTTTAGTTTTGCAGGATTATACATTGATAAAATCAAATTTTCACGATTGAATAACATTTTCTGAACAATTGTATTTATATTAGAAAACATTAATATAATGAAAAAATAGACATTTACCAGCGCTTAAATATAGAATGTCGAAAACCATATTGAGAAATTTTAATGAAATTATTATCAAAACTAATGTTATTGGCTGTTCTTATAGCAACAACAGCTCAGGCTGAACAAACATTCAAACCTTTTGTGTTGGCATCAACTGAACCTGCTGATTTCACAGAAACATTAGAAAAGACCCGCAGCAATCTTGAAAATGCCGGTTTTACTGTGATTGGAGAATATTCTCCATTTGCCGATCATACATTGCTGATTGTCACTAATGATGAAGCTCTCAAAGTCGCATCCATGTCAAAAAGAGGAGCCTACGGAGCTCCGCAAAGAATCTCTGTAAGCAAACACGGAGAAGAAGTTGAAGTTAGTTATGCCAATCCGCTGTATTTTGAAAAAGCCTATTGGTTAAAAGGCTCGCTAGCCGAAGTTGACAACAAACTCAGGGAAACCTTAGGATATATTAAAGAATTTGGTTCAGAAGAAGGATTGACCGCTAAAAAACTGAAAAAATATCATTATATGTTTTCTATGCCCTACTTCGATGACCCTTATGAATATGATGAGTATGATTCGTATGAACAAGCTGTCAGCGAAGTGGAGAAACGTCTGAATACAGAAGGTGATCCATTGTCTTTAGTTTATAAACTGGAAATTCCGGGAACTAATATGACATTGTTTGGCGTGCAGATGAAAGCTACCGGAAAAGACGAAGATGAAGAAGATCTGGATGAAAAATACCAAATGAGCATTGTTGATTTTGAACGTCCGGCTAAAACTGCTTACTTTCCGTATGAAATACTTGTTAACAACAACGAAGTCGAAGCATTGCACATGAAATTCAGAATGGCGCTTTACTTCCCTGACCTACCAATGACAGGAGCACACGGGTTCACTAAATTAATGTCTTCACCCGGTGAAATTGATGATGCTTTTGAAGAATTAATCGAAGATTATCGCTAAACTCATGTTGAAAAACAAAAAATCAAAGCCGGTTCTGTACCGGCTTTCTTTATTACTGTTCATCAGTTTTATGGCATCCTGTTCTGAAACAAGTGATGTTATTGACACTCGATCCAACGTCCGAATGATTGCTCTGGCTCCACACCTTGCGGAACTTGCCGAATCTGCCGGTGCACTCGATTCACTTGTAGGAATCGTGTCATATACTCAACTTGAGTCTGAAAAAATAATCGAAGGTGTCGGCGATGCTTTTAAAGTTGATTACGAAAAAATAATTTCACTCAAACCTGATTATGTATTCGTCTGGAAGGATGGAAATCCTGCCAGTGTGATTCACAAACTAAAATCTCTGGGTTTAAATGTGTTAGAGATAGAAATCCAAAAGTTAGCAGATATACCGCGAACCATTGAGCAAATTGCCAAAATTGCAGGTACTGAATCTATAGCTCAGCAAAATATCAATCTTTTTCATTCAGTCATCAACAAGCACAAAAACCAATTCAAGCCCCAAAGAAATATCTTTATCGAAACTTATCACCAACCTCTTTACACTGTTTCAGGCACTCACTGGTTGAGTGAAGCAGCAATGATATGCGGATATGAAAATACTTTTAGTGAAATGCAACCGTTATCAGCTCCAATTAACATTGAATCAGTCATCGACAAAAATCCGGATGTAATTCTCAATATAGCATTAAAAAAAGATAATCAATGGCAGAAATGGAAAGATATTAATGCCGTTAAAAACAATCGAATTCTGACGATTTCACCTAACTTGATGTCACATCCGAATATGAGGTTACTGGAAGGAATAGAGAAATTGTGTGAGTTTTAATAATTATTTTGAAACATACAATTTCTGCCACAATTTGATTACCTCCGTGATTCTCCGTGTCTCCTCCGCGAAACTCTGTGTTCCTTAAATTCATAACTCAAACCCATCTCTAAAAATCAAATCACCTTCTTCCAAAACTTCCAGAGCACCAGTTTGAGTATATACTTGCAACAACCAATCGGCAGATGAGATTTGATTATTGCCATCAACATCCAAGTAGAGAGCCGTTATTAAATCATATATTCCAGGTAACACGCTCGCATCTAACTGAAAAGGTCTGTCCAGAACCGAAACACCTGCTTGATTAACAGTAGTACTGACATCATTGGCGAGATCTGAAAAATATGCAACGCCGTCATATAGACTAGCACCAAGCAAAACCGGACCGAAAGGTTGGTTGGTATCACTTGAGTTAAAAATATTAAAATAAATCGTCAAGAGTTCATTTTGATTGATAACAGAATCACTGATTGCAATGGAGTTCAGTCGAATCGGGGTGCTGGCGAATTGACTCCGCATGCCTGAGGGATTGTTATTGGCATTATAGTAAAAATCAACAATATCCGCAAAACTGCTACCGTTTAAAGCCTGATATTGAGTTCCCCATTGCGACATTCCCCGACCATGTCCAAAACAACCATGATTGCTGGATAAAGAATCGGATAAACAAGGCCATCCGGCAGATGGAGAACCAACATATCCGTTACCACAAGATAAATCCACATTCGTGCAACTTAATCCGTCATTGGGGTCATCCCAACTGTTATTTTGGGCTGAATATTCAGACCGAGCCAATTCTCCGTTTAAATCGAGCATTATCCCATTGGTAGCAGCAGCTGCATTCATAGTGGACGAATATCCGGTATATCCGAATGCCTGACAACAAGGTCCGGCACAAATATCATATCCGGGATAAGTGCCATTGATGACATGCCATGCACCGTAAGAACGATATGGAATACTGCCAGCCTTTAAACTGTCGGAATCCCACGATGAAATCCACTCATTATCCAGACCTCGCTGAACATAAGTTTCCAGCGAGTAAACCTGACTGGTTGAGCAATTGGAACCGCAACAAGTTCCGCCTGTACTGCTAAAGCCCACCCGAATACTGGCCGGAGGTTCAAGATAAACCGCACCGGATGATCTTTCAAGAATAACGGGTAAGTTATATTCACTTGGTTGATGAGAAAGCTTTGCTCTAACCCATTGAGAGTTTCTATCTTTAAATCCACCTTTTTTCAGAGGGTGTGTCATATCTATTTTTTTAATGCCACTTCCAGCATCGAGGTCAATCACCATTTGCAATGATGAACCCGTACCAACCTCTGTCAATAATTGAGATTGATAACCTTGCTGTTGTATTAAAATCTCAATAGTTTCCGGTAATTTTTCACTAAAATAAAACAAACCATAATCATCTGTATAAGTTTCCGTTTTATCTGAATCATTATTAACACTAATAGCCACATTGCGCAGAGGCATACCGGAATTTTTATCATAAATATAACCACAGAGAGTTGAATCTTCACAGAGATTTCTAGATTTCGGCTCATATACTGATTGATCAAGCATTATTTGCTCAAGCACAACATTCGAGTTTGCATTTATGTAAGTTTGTAAAGTTTTATAACCATCAGCTGAGACTGTAAGCAGACGAAAATCAGAACCGGGTGATAATTGAACGGCAGTTTTTTGTGTATAGATAACTTCTGAATTGAGTATTAAAATATCAGCCAATGGCTTTTTACCAAGTTTGATATTCCTTAAATCTTCAGTAGTTAAATCATTGGCATCAATTGATTGAATCAGAATTTCAGCATCAATCAATGCACCAGTTTGGCTGTCACGGACTTTAAGTGAATCTGCTTGCACTATTGATATTGATAAATATCCAAATAACAGAACCTTTATTACTTTACACATTGATAATCATCTAAATAACACAGATAGTTATCGAATCATTCTAAGCTAAAATTTGAGAGCGTCAATCTATTGCTTGTTATATTGAGGATTGTACAAACAAAAACCCACCAACCTGAAAAAGAGAAAACAGATTAGTGGGTCAAATGCTTTTGTTAAAACCACAAAGTTAGATTTCACCATAAAGTACATGAAGTACATAAAGTTTTTATAAACTGAGATTTTTGTAATTTGTATGATTAATATCCTTCAATAACTTCATGCTCTTCATGGTTAACAATCATTTATCAATCAAACCCGCTTGCAAAGATAGTATCTGAAAGATAGGTTTCATCGGCTCCGGCATCTCTGAAGCCGAATATGTTAACCTGACTCGGATCATCCCATATATTCTGCCCTTCAAAATCCTGATCCAATGAGTTTACTGTACTTGGGCACAAATCAGCTGCTTCTGAATGTCCACGCACATGGTAGTCACGGTTGACAACATCAATAAAGTTAGGAAAAGCAACTAATGATTGAGTAAATTGATTCAAACCGTCGCTTGAATTTACAACCAGACAGTTTTCAATCCCAGTGACGCCAGTCATTGAAGCCGTAACGCCCGGATCAGGATCATAGATAATTGAATTTTCCAAAGTATAGCTACCACCATCAATTCGAAGCGAAGACCCTATTACATCGTTGTAAGCAGAGGTCACATGATTCATAATGAAATCGCTATTGTGAATACTAAAGTTGTAGATATCTTCCCAACCGTCTGCATTTCCTGCACCATTATCATGTACCATTGATGCTCTCACTTTGATGTCTGCACCAAAATCAGCATATAAAACCACTCCATTATCAGCACGGTTGTCTGAAATATCCGTGTAAGAAATATCAATATTTCCGCCTATAGAGTAAATTGCTCCACCAAATCCACCATTTGTAGTTGCCTCATTGGCTACAATCTGATTGCAGTTTTTTTGATTCCAGCAACTTCCGTTGAACTTGCCTACAATTAGTTCTGCTGCATTATTAACAGATATTCCACCACCATGAACCGCTGAATTCTCTTTTATCAAACCACCATAAACTTCCAGCTTTGTTCCAGCACCAGTTAGATACGCGGCCCCACCTTCACCACTCCCATTAAAGTTGGAATCTGCAAAGTTTTCTGTAATGTTAATAAATTCATCTATTAAGTAGCTTTGTAGTTTAACAACAGATCCGCCTTGAGCATAGATTCCACCTCCATGATTACTGGATGAGTTTCCTGCAATGCCTTTGAAATTGAACAAAGAACCACTGGTGCCTGATCGAATTTCCACTTCGCAACCTGATCCGGCATACAATCCACCACCTAGACCGTATGAATTTGATGAATTATATGCACTATTTAATATGATTCCACTATCCTTGCTAAGTCTTACAAATCCTTGATGACAATAGATACCACCACCATTGTAAACTGCTTCATTAGACAAAATCTTTGATTCTTCGAGACTTAGAGAAACACTGGGACCATAGAGAAAAACTCCACCTCCAAAATTTCCATTATTATTACTCACAATACTTCTTCTGAGAACAATTTTTATACCATTATTGTTAGTTTCTCTAACTGAAATACCCCCACCATGTTGACTACCAAGTCCAACACCATTTTTTAACTTCAAGCTGTCAATTATAACTGTTATAAGATCATTCCCATCAGAAATACTAATTACCGGTGCCTGATTATTGCCGTTAATTGTTGTAACACCATTTTTGATTCCCAATGCTGCATCATTACAATTTTCATATCCTCCCTGTATGGTAATACTCCTGTCAATCTGAATATTCTCAATAATTTCGACCTGTTTGGTTACACGAATCTCACCTGCAAAGGCATCAACCAAATTTTGAATGCTAGTATTTGCGATGTTGTAAGTGCAATTTGCGTCGTTTCCTAAAGTGACCGGAACAGCCAAACTATGAACAGATGCCAACATTAAACCGATAAATGTAAATACTTTTTTCATGTTATTCTCCTTTTAGAATTTTGATATTTAAGATTTTGAAACCAATTCTTTTTCAGTGAGCTTCCTTGCTTTTAAAGCAGGAATAATCATTGGCACAGCCTCTTTGTACTGTCTGTATTTTTCGCCAAATTCAGCTTCCAAATCTTTTTCTTCAAATTGCACTGCAACCAAAATATAAGCCGTACACATCAATGCAAATACCAGATGAGAAACTGTCATAATCGGAGTCGCCCAGAACACAATCAACCAACCAACATACAATGGATGTCTGACTCTTTTGTACAGCGAAGGCATTACAAATTTTGCAGGAGGAAGTTTTTGACCTTTTAGCTCACACCAAATTTGTTTCAAGCCAAAAAGATGAAAGTGGTCGATTAAGAATGTCGCGATAACAACTAAAGCCCAACCGAACATATAGAATGTCAAAACACTGTTTTTGATAAACTCACTTTCTGTGCTCCAAATCACTCCGCCCATAGGCTCCCAAAACCAGAAAATAGCGACCATCGCCACATTCGACAAAAATACATAAGTTGGTCTTTCAGCAGCATTTGGAATATATTTAGTGAACCACTTTTTGAAAGCAGGTCTTGCCATTACACTATGTTGAATGGCGAATAATGCCAACAATCCCAGATTGATCATCAAAGCCTGACTAAAAGGAATGTTTGGAAGTGCATCCAGTGAGTTACTGACTTTTATATTACCGATAAAACCGATTCCCCAGACACACACGCCTAAGAACATGACATAAGATAAGATACCGTATATAAATATTGTTAATTTTTTCATTTTATTTACCCCTTGTTGTGATAAGATTTATTTCTCAGCGATACTTTTTCGCTGAACCTGGGGACACATTTTCCAGTTTCGCCAAATGAATACTTGACGATTGACTGACGATTTTGTGACGGTTTTATGACGAAGAATAATAACATTTAAAATCAATGAGTTATAAAATTGACAATTTTCAAATAAATACAACTTTACGCGAAATTTATCTCAATAAAGAGCTTTTAGTCATAGAACCTAAGGTCTATGAGGTCATAATTTTCTTCATTGAGAATGCCAATAAGGCTATCAGCAAGGATGAACTTCAGGATGCCATCTGGCCTAATGTGGAGGTTTCAGAAACCGCGATCACAAGAGCGGTGATGAAAGCCCGCAAAGCACTCAATGATGAATCGAACCCACAGAACTACATTCAAACAATCCACGGACATGGATATAAGTTTATCGCTGACATAACAGTCATCGAAAAAGAACCTGAATCTAAAACAACTTCAAAAACAAATATTGATGAAGTTCAAACATCTTTGTTCAGGAGTATTTCTGTTAAAACCACACTATTAATTCTGACATTATTGTCGTTTATCGGAATCGGGCTTGTTTATCTGAATCAGGAAACCCCTGAAGAAATATCTCATCATAGACTTATGGTTCTTCCGGTTTCCAATAAAATTGAAGATGAGTCTTATTCTTGGGTCTCTCTAGGTCTTATGTCTTTGGCAAGCAAAGTTATTGAGTCAGGCACTCATATCAGTCTTCTGGCGGATTCGGAAAGTGCAAAATCTACAGAAATTCTGGAATCCGATACATTCCCAATTTCTCAAGAGCAATTATTAAAACTGAAACAACGATTTAATGCAGATTACATCATCAGTTCTGTACTGACTCAACATAATGAAAAACTTTATGTACTCAGATACAGCGTTTATCATCCAAAAGGGGTTTACTCCGAAGTCAAAATAGAAGGCGATAATCCCAGCGGTTTAGCACAAAAAATGGCGAAACAAATCACTCAATTATTACCCGGTCAAGTCACCACCGCTATTGAAAATGTCGTTTCAGAAGACGATTTTACCAATGAACTTTACTCACGAGGTATGTCTTACCAAATCCAGGGATATGCTGATAAAGCCGAAAAATACTTTGAGCTCGCAATCGAACAAGACCCGACTCTGATTGCAGCGAAAATTGAATTAGCTATTGTCAAACGCAAACTCAGCAATTATCAGGGCTCGATTGACGATTTGCAGAACTTATTACAAAACTTGGACCAGTTTCCTCAAGATCCTACAAATGAACTTGAAATCAATAACTCTCTGGGTGTTGCCTATTTCCGTCAGAGAGATTTCAAGGAAGCTACTCATTACTATTTGAAAAGTTATGAGCTTGCTAAAAAATTGAACAACCATAAATTTCTAATTAAAACATCTCTTAATATGGGAATCGTTGAAAAAAACCTAGGTCATTATGATAATGCGCGCAAGTGGGTAACCGAGGCATTAACTATATCCAGAAAACATAATAACACTGATGACCCAACTGCAATCTATCTTCTTGGACAAATTGAAAGAGAGTTACAAAATACCGATAAAGCGATTAGTCTGTTTAGTCAGGCTTATGATCAATTCAATAAAAATCAAGAATACAGAGAAGCCACAAGTGTTATGAATGCACATGCCATGTTACTGGCAAAAAAAGGACGTTATTCTGAAGCTCTTGAGAGACTCAATGAATCACTGGAGTTCAAACTAAAGCTCAATGATGGTATCGGAATTATTGATAGCAAATTAAGCATGACTGACGTCTATTTGGAGACTGAAGATATCCCGGCTCTGGAACGCGTATATGGTGAGTTACAACAATATATTGCCGAAACAAAAATCAATTCCAGAAATTTTGAAATGACCAAACTGGGAATTTATATTGATTTCCTAAAGAATGATTATCAAACAACTTTTGATAAAATTGCAAAACTTCCCGATGATTTTAACAGTCGCAGTATAGATATGGTGCAGATGAAATGTAAACAAAAGCTAGGAGATAAAGATATTATCAAAGTTTGGCTTGATGAATTTTCCTACCTTAAGTCCGGTGAAGACAGCCGTATGCGTATGTACTGGCTGGATTTAGAGAATTTTTATCTGGAGTCTTATGGATCAACACTGGAATTACAAGAATCCTACAAACAAAGGTTAAGATTATCCAGAGCGATGGGGAATGATGCTGCTTCGGCAAATATTTTACTAAAGATTGGACAACAACATATACAAAACGATCAACTCTCGGAAGCCTCTGACACTCTAAATGAATTAAAAATTATGAATCTGGATTGGTGGCAGATTGATTTATTCGAGGCCGAAATCATGAACGCTAATGGGCAAGTCAATCAATCAATTGAACTCGCAAAGTCGGCAAAACAAAAAGCTTCTTCTATCTGGGGAGACAAAGAAGAAGCTCGTTTGCAAAAACTGCTTTCAAATAGTTTAAACTAAAACTAGTCTTGATTGCGTTTGGGCAACACCCAATCCGGTCGGATAAAGTGGCATGTATAACCCTCAGGGAATCTTTGTAAATAATCCTGATGTTCCGGTTCTGCTTCCCAGAAATCACCAACAGATTCAACTTCTGTGACAACTTTTCCAGGCCAGAGACCACTGGCATCTACATCGGCTATGGTGTCCAATGCAATTGATTTTTGTTCATCGTTTTCGTAAAAAATCGCTGAACGATAAGAGCTTCCAAGATCATTTCCCTGACGATCGGATGTTGTCGGATCATGAATTTGGAAGAAAAACTCGAGTATCTTGCGATAGCTGATGACATCAGCATCAAATAATATTTCGATACTCTCTGCATGGCTTCCATGGTTTTTATATGTCGCGTTAACAACATCACCTCCGGAATATCCGACTCTGGTTGATAAAACACCCGGAAAACTTCTAATGAGTTCCTGCATTCCCCAAAAACAACCACCTGCTAAAACTGCTCTTTGCTGATTCATTTTGATTCCTCAATCAAATCTAAAAATTCACCATAACCCTCAGCTTCCATTTCATCCTTTGGGATAAAACGCAATGAAGCCGAATTGATACAATACCTCAAGCCACCGAGTTCTTCCGGTCCATCGTCAAAAACATGTCCCAAATGACTGTCTGCATATTGACTTCTGACCTCAGTCCGAATCATTCCGTGACTGGAGTCCTTTTTCTCAATCACATTATCAGTGATAATTGGCCGACTGAAACTCGGCCAGCCACAACCGGATTCAAATTTATCTGCTGAAGCAAATAAAGGCTCACCGGAAACAATATCGACATAAATCCCAACTTCTTTGTTTGAAACATACTCCCCTGTCCAAGGATGTTCGGTTGCGTCTTCCTGAGTGACACGATATTGTACAGGAGAAAGTTTTGCTAAAGCCTCTTTTGTTTTCTGATAGCGCATAAAAAACCCCAACTTGAATTGAAATAATTAAGTTGGGGTCGTGCGAATAAATTCAAGTGCTTCTATATATCGAAATTAATCCCGCTGGTTGGGTCAGCAACTTTCTTCACAGGTTTTGGTTTTTTGATTTCCTGAGTTTGCTTTTCCTCTTTGGAAGTATTGGGCTTTGCAGTTGTTTCATTTTTTTCTACGGGTTTGCTTTCGTCCTTCTTAACTTCAGTCGAGGACTTCGTGTTTTCAGCTTTTTTATTGGAAACCTTTTTACTGGTTTTCTTCTTTGCTGTTTTCTTTGTCGTTTTCTTAGTTGTTTTTTCGACTGGTTGCTGATTATTTACTTCTAAAGTTTTTTCAGGACCGACTTTTTGATTATCACTCGCTTTTTGACCAGAGTTATCAGTCATTGGCTTATCAGTAGTATTGCTTTGCTCATTATTTTGTTTTGGCATTGCTTTTTCTGAATTTACAACCTTGGTCTCCTCTGTCTGAGTTTTTGGTGCTGCCGACTGATTATCTGTTTTGCCAGCTTGAGTATTAGTCGGTTTATTTCTTCTATTTGGTTTTGTGGACTTTTGTTTTTGATCTTTAGATTGACTCGTTTGTTGTGAACTTTGATCGATTTTGTCAGTAGTTTTTACGGAAGGATTTGTATTCTCCACATCCACTTTATTCGCATTTTGAGAATTTGAACTTTGAGTCTCTTGTTGTTTTTGAGCTGCATAGGATGCCACGCTACCAAGAGGTCTTTTCATGATTTGCTCAGTCGCTTTTGTGGATACTGCTGGCTCAGAAGTTTGTTGCTGAACATCTTGCTGTTTCACATTGGGTTTTTGAGCCGGTTTTGGTTTCCTCTTGTTAGCAGGTGACTTGTTATTCTCAGCCTTATTCTGAGCATCTGCTTGTGTATTTGGCTTATTGGTTTTTGTATCCTTACGATTTCCATTGTTGTAAGGAGTTCTTCTTCCACCTTTAGGTTTATTGTTTTGATGAGTGTTTTGATTGTTATTTGGAGTGGTAGCCGGTTTACGATTCTGGGGAGCTTTTCTATTTTTCGGCTTGGAATTCCTGTTTTTATTATCTTTTTGATATGGTTTTTTCTTTTTGTTTTTTGAGTTATCTTTTGAAAATAAAGATTTCAACCACTTTACAAAGCCATTTTTTGGTTTAGGAGCTTGGGCTTCAGGAATTAAAACGCCGACAGCCGCTTTAGAGACCACTTTGTCAACAGCTTGCATTGATTTGCTTTCAGCACCCTCTTCATTCTCAGGCTTGTTCAACTTAAGATTATTAATATCCACTTTTCCGGCTTCGGATTTTTTTAGTCGCGTCACATCAAAATGTGGGGTTTGGTAATATTCGTTTGCAACAATCAATAAAGGAACTTTGTGTCTTTTCTCTAACTCAAAAAGTTCTGTGCGTTTTTCGTTGATGATAAAGTTTGCAACCTTGGAAGGTACTTGTGCAATGACTTTT
>JAGRJO010000029.1 GCA_020442725.1 Lysobacterales bacterium | reverse complement strand
AGCCAGCCACGGTGATTTAGGGATGATTACCAAAAATGATACAATTATTTGTGTTTCAAATTCCGGTGAAACCGATGAAATTTTAAGTATACTTCCGGTTATCAAGCGTATGGCAGTTCCAACCATTGCAATAACAGGAAACCCGGAATCAACTTTAGCTAAATTATCAGATGTACATCTATCAATTGCGGTTGGCGAAGAGGCTTGTCCTCTGGGGTTGGCGCCGACAACAAGCACAACCACAACTCTTGTTCTTGGAGATGCTTTAGCAGTCACTTTGCTCAAGCTTAGAGGTTTTACCGAAGAAGATTTTGCACGTTCACATCCGGCAGGTTCTTTAGGCAAAAGACTCTTGCTTAAGATCGATGATTTAATGAGAACCGGGGATGAAATTCCAAAAGTAAATGTCGGTACAAATATCAAAGAAGCACTCTTTGAAATCACCAAAAAACATCTGGGAATGACGGCTATCGTTGATGGCGAAAACAAAGTCAAGGGAATATTCACTGATGGAGATTTACGCCGTGCCTTTGATGAGCAAGTTGACATTCAAAATACCAATATTGAAGAAGTAGCAACACTCAATCCTGTTACCATTAAATCTAATAGTTTAGCAGTATCTGCAGCACAACTTATGGAACAATACAACATCCATAGCTTATTAGTGATTGACGACGCAAACCATCTTATTGGCGCATTAAACATTCATGATTTACTCAAAGCCGGAGTTGTTTAATGGAATACTCTCAGGAAATTTTAAACATTGCAAAAGATATTAAACTGGTCATTTTCGATGTTGACGGTGTATTGACCGACGGAGGAATTTATTTTACCGATGAAGGTCGTGAAATTAAAAAATTCAATGTTAAAGACGGTTTGGGTTTATCCTGGCTAGCCAAAACAGATATAACTGTCGCAATTATTACCGGAAGAACCTCTTCAATTGTGGCGAATCGAATGAAAAATCTGGGAATTAATCACGTTTACCAAGGTCGAATGAACAAACTGGAAACATATCACAACTTGCTTGATGCACTCAAACTCGATCATACCCAAGTTGCCTATGTCGGAGATGATGTGATTGATTTACCAATTATGAAACAATGTATTCTGCCAATTGCAGTTGCCGATGCTCATGACTCGGCAAAATCAGTTGCCAAATTAATCACCAAAAACAAAGGTGGACATGGAGCCGGACGAGAGGTATGCGACCTGTTATTAACCGCACAAGATAAAATTGATGATTTTTCGATTTTGCATCAATAGTAAATGACTAAACAACAAAAACATATTTTACTTTTTCTGGTTCTTGCCATATTAATTTACTCAATCTGGCAAATATTTTTTAATCTGGAAAAACAACAATCTAACAAACCGTTCACAAAAGGCTATTCAGTTGAGAATCTGGAATTAAAAATTACTGACGAGAGTGGGAAATTGGTTGGTAAATTCACCTCACCAGGGTTAATTCGTTACACTGATTCAGAGTTAATATTGATATCAAAACCAAAGATGTGGACGTATGACGATGCCAAGCAACATTGGCAAATTTTTTCTGAAAAAGCCGAATATAACAATAAAACCAACGAAATTAATTTTACCGAAGAGTTGAAGGCTTCATCGATACTTGGAGATAAAAAATCCAGTTTTACTGCTAACAGTTTATTGGTAAAACTTGATAATAGCACCGCATACACTAATAATGGAATCGTTTTTAACCAGACACCATTCACCATGTCCGGTGAAATTGCCAAACTGGATATGAAAAAAGAAATTTTAGAGGTCAATGACAATGTCAAAGCAATATACAAATCATCAAGCAAACAATAAATTTATCTTTAACTTATTGATCGTTCTGATGATATTCAGTTCGCAAATTCAGGCTTTAAAATCTGATAAAGATGCCGATTTTGTTCTTATGGGTGACAATTTCATTAATTTACCTGAGGTTAAAGACGGCTTAAGTCAAATCAAATACTGGGGCAATATCAGTATTGAGCAAGGAACTCTAAAAGTCAGTTCTGATGAAGCTATCGTACACAATAACAAAGATGGTATCACAAAGATTGAGCTTACAGGAAAGCCTGTAGAAATGGAACAATTTATTGATAAGGAATTTGGCAAACTGGAAGTTGTTGCCAACAAAATTGACTTCATGGTCAAAGATGACATGCTTATTATGACAGGCAATGTGTCCATTAAAAGCAAAATCCAAGGTGAGATGACTGGTGAAAAAATCACTATGAACTTAAAAACCAAAGAAATCAAAGGTGTTAAAGCTCAAAATCAAAGAGTTAAACTCATTCTAAAACCGAAATCCAAAGAACAATAAATCACCGATGATTGTAGTAAACAACCTTGTAAAATCTTATAAGAAAAGAAAAATCATCAAAGATGTTTCGATGACAGTCGGTGCCGGAGAAGTTGTTGGGCTGCTCGGTCCCAACGGTGCCGGAAAAACCACTTGTTTTTATATGATTGTCGGACTTGTTCATGCAGATTCCGGAGAAATTCTGATAGACAACGTCAATGCCACCGACTACGGAATCCATCTTCGGGCCGGATTAGGGTTGGGTTATTTGCCGCAAGAGGCCTCAGTGTTCAGAAAACTGACGGTGAGACAAAATATTCTTGCTGTTCTTGAACTCCGCAAAGATTTAAACAAACAGCAAAGAAATATTCATGCTGAATCACTCATGGAAGAACTCAATATTGACCACGTTCATGATCAGCTTGGAATCAGCCTTTCAGGCGGAGAAAGACGAAGAGTTGAAATTGCCAGAGCATTAGCACTGGATTTGAAATACATTCTTCTCGATGAGCCCTTTGCAGGAGTTGATCCAATATCAGTGATTGACATACAAAAAATTGTCACACACTTAAAAAACAGAGGTCTTGGAGTTCTGGTAACCGATCATAATGTTCGTGAAACTCTGGGAATCTGTGATCGTGCCTATATCCTGAATGATGGTGTGATACTTGCCGAAGGAATGCCGGAACAAATCATCAGTAACGAAGATGTGAGAAACGTCTATCTGGGTGAAAACTTTAGAATGTAAAACTTGCTTTTTATAAAAAAATTGTGTATCTTGAACTTATGAAAAATTTACACAATTTGGAAAGTTAAACTCTTGAATTTCCAATATTCGTATCCAGATTTCCTATATGAAATATGGTTTAATATTAAACAAACCATAGTTCAAATCCAACGGGCAAATCATTTAAAGCCTTTTCAAATGTACGCCCTTTTTTTAATAAAATCTAGAAGGAGAATGCTATGCATATAGACATCACCGGTCATCAAATCGACGTTACAACTTCAATGAGAGATTATTTAACCAATAAATTCGAAAGAATTAAACGTCACTTTGATCAGGTCATTAAAGTCCATGCAATTTTAAGTGTTGAAAAACTCGAGCACAAAGCTGAAGCAACAATGCACATTAACGGCAAAACAATTTTTGCAGAGTCCACAGAGGAGGATTTATACGCAGCCATTGACCTTCTGATTGACAAGCTTGATAAACAAATCAGAAGACATAAGGATAAACTAACCAGCACCCGCCACCGTAGTGAGCCTTTAAAATATCAAGAAGTCTGATTCTTCATACAAACCCTTAGAGAAATACAAAATTCTCTAAGGGTTTCTATCCTTCAAAGTAACAAAATTTTCCATTACCTGATAGAGTTTCATGCTAAAATTCAACAACTGATTTTGAATAAATTATATGAAGCTGATTGACTACATAGAAACTCAAAATATTGAACTCAATTTTCCTTTTCGAAGCAAAAAACACCTCTTTGAGCAGCTCGCAATCAAAGCCGGAGAAAATGCAAAAGAGACTCAAGAGATTTATGAGGCATTAGTTCAAAGAGAAAAAATAGGTGTTACCTCACTTGGAAATGGAGTTGCCATTCCCCATGGCAAATGCTTAAAAAACCGTGAAGTACGAGTCAGAATATTTGTATTAAACACTCCGTCAAATTATGAGAGCGTGGATGAAACATTAGTACAGTTAGTAGTCTGTGTCATTTTTCCAAAAGAAACCAATGAATTTCATTTGGAATTACTCAGAAATATTGGCACTTTTTTTAAAAAATACCGATTGTATCGAGCAATCATTAATGCTCAATCCGCTAATGAAATCAGGGAAATAATTTTTAACGAACACACTTAAATGCAAGAATTACTCATTATTTCAGGAATGTCCGGCTCGGGCAAAACCATCGCACTTAGAACACTCGAGGATTTGGACTTTTATTGTGTCGATAATTTACCGGTTGAAATGTTTGAGCATTTTGTCGAACATATCAGTCAGGAGCACATTGATTATTCACGGGTTGCTATTGGAATTGATATCAGAAGCACTGAAACGGCGCTGAAGAAGTTTCCTGCAATCATTGAAAAACTGAAAGAAAAGTATGGTAAAATCATTTCAATCAGACTATTTTTTCTCAGTTCTGACGATAAAACTTTGCTAAAACGCTATTCTGAAACCCGACGTTCTCATCCTTTATCAAACAGCGAACACAATTTTTCATTATCTCAAGCCATCAGAGCCGAAAGAGAATTACTGGAATCTTTGGCAACAATGTCAGATTTATTAATTGATACCAGTAAAACCACAGCTCCTCAGCTTCGTGACAAAATCTGGAAGCAAGTCAGCACTAATACCGAAAGTGGGCTTTCTGTTTTACTTCAATCATTCGCATTCAAACGAGGGGTTCCTTTTGATGCAGACTTCGTATTTGATGCCAGATGCTTGCCAAATCCATTTTGGGAAAAATCATTACGCGAATTTTGTGGAAAAGATAAACCAATCATTGAATATTTGGATAGCAAAGAAGTCGTAGCCGACTACTTTAACGATATTTTCAATTTGATTAAGAAGTGGCTTCCTAAATTTGATGAACACGACAGAAGTTATTTAACTATTGCTATCGGATGCACCGGAGGCAAGCACCGTTCTGTTTATTTAGTGGAAAAAATCTATCGTGAATTGAGTTTATCTCGAAAAAACATTCTCATCCAGCACAGAGAACTTGATTAAATCTTTATCAATTGAATTAATTGACTGTCTGACTTGAAGAGTTTGTTGTTTTCTGATTATTTTGTGAAGCAAATTCTCCATAAACAATCATTGTACCGGCTCTAACGTATTCAACCAATTCATAATAATCCGCCTCTTCGCCTTGTGAACCGTCATAATTAGTTTCCACTTTTGATATTTTTTCCAAGTCTTGGATGAACTCGTTTGCTTCTTCAGATAATTGACCCAAAGACTTAAAACCGGCGTAAGCCATACCACTTAAGAAATTGGAACACCAACTGGATAATGCATCCAAACGTGATGACAGTTCATCTTCATCGGAAGGTAACAATAAATTGAATGAAAAATTTTCAGAATTCAGCTTTTCTTTTGCAAATTCAAATAGCGATTCTAAAACTGTTGACAGGTTATTTTTATCAACGGAATCAAAACAATAATCTTCGAGAATAATCTCAATCCATTCATTCGCCTTTAACTCAAAATTAACTGTCAGCATTCCACAAACATGGCCATGTAACTCAGCCGGAGTAGCGATAACTTTATTTTCTGTTAAATGATTTGCAAATGGTTTATAAGGTATCATAATCCTGTTAATGTGATAAAGTGCATATTTTCCCTGATTTTTCATAATCTTGAAAGGAAAATATAATAAGTTAGTTGACCTTTTGGATTTTGCCATTTATTATTTAGCGTATGGACAAGAGTAAAAATGCATTTCTTGAAGAGGTTTTATCTCTGGAGCAATCAATTCAAACAGCACTTGAATTGATTAATCGCTATGAGATTGAAAATAAAGCCTTAAAAACTAAGATGGAATCTTTAACTCACGAAAAAGCCCTCTTGTTACAAAAGAACGATCAAGCTCGTTCCCGACTGGAATCCATGATTTCACGCCTTAAAGCACTCGAACAAAAATCCGCATGAGCCAGCATAAAGTCACAGTCAGAATCCTTGACAAAGAGTACCAATTCGCAGCAACTGATGAAGAAAGACCATCATTAATTGCCGCTGCTGATTATTTGGATAATACCATGCGCACAATTAAAAACAGCAATTCCGGCTTATCAATTGATAAAATAGCAATTATGGCCGCTTTGAATATCAGCCACGATACTTTACAACTCAAGCAAGCCCAAGACAGAATCAGTTCATTAAACAACGAACTCAAAAAAAATATCGAATCTCTTTAAACCCTTGTGGCAATCCATTAAAAGTTTTATAATGGAGTTCAAGGTGTAAACTACCATGTGCGATAGTGTTTCAGCATATCCCTTGGTCCGTAATTGATCCTTTTTGGATGACACAATCAATTTCTGTGAGCATGTCTGTCGTGTAACAGAAAGCCTAAAGAATTGAGAGTCAGCCGCCTTGAACCTCAGGTTCCAAGGTCGCCTCAAGCACAACGGCATGTGTGGTTTACATCGCATCACTTGAAACTTGAGAGGATTCCAAGCCATCAAACCAAACCTCAGACGCAAGCTCATTCAACAACGCAAAGAACTCAAACCGGAACAAGTACACTCACTCAGTTTGTCAGTTTGCCAACAAATTTTGTCACATCCGGTATTTATCCAAAGCCAAACGATTGCATTTTATTATCCAATTAATAATGAAGTGGACTTGCTAAGTCTGGTTAACATGAAAGGAAATCCCAAAACTTTCTTATTACCGTATGTGCTGAATAACTCCGACATGGAGTTTCGGGGTTACACATTGGATTCGGAATTAGTAAACAATAAATATGGAATTCCACAACCAGAAAACAACCAAACAGTTAATTCATCGCAAATTGACCTTTGCCTAATGCCATTAGTTGGATATCATAGAAACGGTTCAAGACTGGGTTATGGTGGTGGTTTTTATGATCGGTATTTTTCTAACTCAAATAATAAACAAAAAACAAAACTAGCAGGAGTTGCATATAATTTTCAGCAGTGCCCTACCCTGAAATCTGACAACTGGGATATTCCAATGGATATCATTTTTACCAATAATGAAACAATTGAGATTAAACATGAATAAACAACAAGAACTGAAACAACAAGTTGCTCTGGCTGCTCTCGAGTATTTTGATGATTACGACATGGTTGTCGGAATTGGGACCGGTTCAACCGTGAATTGCCTTATTGATGTTTTACCCAAAGTCAGAAACCGAATTGAAGCCTGTGTTTCGAGTTCGGAAGAAACTACCCGTCGTTTAAAAGAACATGGCTTTCATGTCAGAGAGCTCAACCAAACAGGACCGTTATCACTCTACATTGACGGAGCTGATGAATGTGATTCGCACAATCGTTTAATCAAAGGTGGTGGTGGTGCTCTCACTCGTGAAAAAATTATTGCAGCTGCCAGTGATAAGTTTATTTGTATCGTCGATGAAAGCAAAATGGTCAAAGTTTTAGGAAAATTTCCGCTTCCAATTGAGGTCATTCCAATGGCTCAATCTCATGTTGGAAGAACCATTGCCAAACTCGGAGGGCAACCTCAGCTCAGAGAAGGTTTTACTACAGACAATGGAAACATTATCATCGATGTTCATAACTTACACATCATCAACCCACTGGAACTCGAAGACAAAATCAACTCCATTGCCGGAGTTGTTTGTAACGGAATTTTTGCTCATCAAAAAGCATTTTCGACATTGATTGCGACTGATGCAGGAATTATGACTCAAAAAGCATAAAACGAGTCATTCAACTATCGTAATCAATAACAATTTTGTTGGTTTTAGGTATAGATTGGCAACTAAGAATATAATTTTGCTCAAGTTCCCAGTCTTCGAGTGAATAGTTTTCAATCATTTCAACTTCACCTTCAACCAGTTTACATCGGCAAGTCGCACAAACACCTGCTTTACATGAATATGGCATGTTGATTCCGTTATCTAATGCAGCATCCAATAAAGTTTTCTCATCTCCTTGTTTAATATCATAACGTGATGTCACGCCATCTATGGTGACGCTCACACCACTATCGGTTGATGAAGCTTTCTCACTACTATCCCTTATCACCTGATCTTCTGATAAGAAAAACTCAGAATGAATACTACGAGTATCGACACCATTTTCTTTTAAAGCGGTACTAACAGACGTAATCATTTCACCGGGACCACAAAGATAATATCCCGAGATATTTAATTCTTTAAGTTCTTTATGGTAAATTTTGTTGATCTTATCAGCATCAATTCTGCCGGAATATAGGTCAATATCAATTGGTTCACGACTGAGAAAATAGCTGACAGATAACCGCTCAGCAAATTTATCTTTTAAATCAGTCAGTTGTTTTTTTAGTAAAGTTCCTTCAACTGTGCCATTTCCATAATACAAATTGACGTGACTATTTGATTGATTTAAAACTTCATAAACCATTGATAATATTGGAGTAATTCCACTTCCGGCTGCGATTAAAACATAGTTGGAGTTATTCTCAGGGGATAATATAAAATTACCAATTGGCGGCATCACCTCAACAGTCTGCCCAATTTGATATTGAGTCTGAGCCGGTTCGGAAAATCGACCCTGATCGACTTTCTTAATTAAAACTTTCAGCTCATCTCCATCGGTTGGAGAAAGGATTGAATACGAACGTCTTAGTTCCTCACCATTGAAATCATATTTAAACGTTAAATGTTGCCCGGCTTTCCATTTGAAAACTTCTTTTTCATGCTCAGGAACATCCAATGTCCACACAACGGCATCCTTAGTTTCTTGTTCAATGTTTTTGATTTTTAATTTATGAAATTCGTACATTCTGCTTAGCGATTACAAAGTTGCGTTATTCTATCATGGAGCCCAATTTGAAATGAAACATTCATGATAATTCAACAATATTTGATTAACTGAGCCGTTATCAAAGAACTTATGATATGCTAGAAAAGATTCGAAAAAGGGGATTAACATGAATAAAACATTATTTATTATTTCAATATTAACAACTTCATTACTAAATGCTGCGACAGTCACTTTAGCACCAACAAAAGACAATACATTATACGAAAGTGCAACTGGGCATTTAAGTAATGGTGCTGGACAAAACTTTTTTGTAGGTAAAACACGTCAGTCTTCAGGAGTAAGTTTACGTAGAGCCGTTATTGCATTTGATATAGCCTGAAATATTCCCCCGGGTGCAGTCATAACTGATGTAGAGCTCCATTTAACTATGAATAAAAGTAGAGGAAACACTCAAACTGTCAATTTACATACTATTACATCAAGTTGGGGAGAAGGAACTTCTGATGCAGGCGGTCCGGAAGGCGCTGGTACTGCCTCAACAACCAATGATGCGACATGGATACATAGTTTCTATGATACCGTTTCCTGGATGACTCCCGGTGGGGACTATCTGGGAACACCCTCGGCAAGTTTATCAATATCATCTCAGGGAGGATATACATTTCAAAACAATGGAATGATTGATGACATTCAAAATTGGTTAGATTCTCCAGCAACAAACTTTGATTGGATTCTTATAGGTGACGAAATCTCTAGTGGTTTTGCTCAAAGATTTGCTTCACGAGAACATCAAACAGCATCATCGAGACCATCATTGCTTGTCAGTTATGAAATCCCACAAACCACACAACTGAATCCTGTTAAAGACAATACACTATATGAAACCGTTGATGGAAGCACCAGCAATGGAGCCGGTGGCAATCTATATTTGGGAATGACAAACGGCAATGCAATACGCCGTGCTGTTGTTGAATTTGATGTCTCTTCAATCCATCCTCAATCGACCATTATTGATGCTCAACTCGATTTAGAGATTACCAACACTCCATCAAGCCCATTTATTGGAACTGTTAATGCTACTCTTCATAATTTATCTGCTGAATGGGGTGAAGCTGGATCTAGCGGTAGTGGAAGCGGTGCCGGAGCTCAAACCAGAGATGCAACATGGTTGCATCGCTTTTTCAACACCGATAACTGGACAAATCCGGGTGGTGACTTTACAGCTTCTGCATCAGCTTCCGCACCTTTTGATCAGAACTCCTCAAGTATACAATTTCTAAGCTCTACAGATTTAGTTAATGATGTTACTGCCTGGGTTCAGGATGCGAATAGCAATCATGGTTGGTTGATTAAAGGAGATGAAGTCAATTCAGGTAACGCCAGAGGGGTATCCAGTCGCGAAGGCTCGACACCACCTGTTTTAACAATTCAGTACATAGTACCTGATTTAATATTTGCAAACGGTTTTGAACAGTTAGAATATTAACTTCAATCAAATTACTGAGGAGTTACAAATTAGTATCTCCTCAGATTTTATGATTTTGATTTTTAGAGGGAGGTCTCTTTGCTCGATTCTATGCAATTGGGAAAATGAATCTAAACACTTCACGTCTTTTTGCTATGTTGTTGAAGATTTTGAACTATAAAATCCAAATCAATCTCCGAATTTGCAGGAATATATAGCATTTCCTGATTAACGAAAGTTCTATCTGTATAAAAATAATGAATTAATAAGCCACGAAATGGTTCTTTTATTATTTTAGCTTTCTTTAAACCCGAAAGTGGAAAATCCCAATTATGAAAATAGCCATTCACATAAGCAAATTTCTGTCCAATTAGTATTTCTCCATCGGCTCTCATATTTTTGTTTCTATAGTAAACAGGCATGATGAAAGCTATGAAAGCAAAGAAACAAATGAACCCTGTCATTATAAAAAAAATTGCCAATTTTGCTTCCTCTATAATCAAAATAGTGATACCAAATACAACCAAAAAAAGAATACTCAACAATATCCACTTTGATAAATTCTCTGCTTTTTCTTTCTGATAAAGATAATTGCTATATTGGTATTTTTCATCATTTGTCAGAGTCCAATGAGCTATCAAATTTTCTCCGGTAATTAGTGTTTGCAGTTTTTTCTCTCGACTTCTAAACATATATGCAATAGCGATAAAAACCAGCATGAGAAATATAGAAACAAATGTAACTGCCGGATGAATATGAAATGAGTCTAAATCTGCCATCGCTAAAATCAAAATCAAACCACATACAAAAGCCAAGAAACTGAATCTCTTAACAATTTTTGTTTGACTATTATTTAACCGAATATTGTTATTAATATTCATAAATAACTCTTCATTTGTCTTGTTAACAACAGTGCGTATTTTTTTGTCAAGTTTCTTTTTGGACACCTTTTTTGGTTCCACTTTTTTACCACATTGAGTGCAGAATTTTGCACCGGGTTTCAATTCATTTCCGCAGTAATCGCATTGATTCATATTGAGTCTCATTTAGTTTTTTGTAATTTTCCAAGTGGATTTGGTCAGTATATTGTGGAATTCAAGTGTTTTCTTGTCATGATAATAAATCACATAAAATTCACCTTTAACACCATGCAAAGTAACATTTGCATTGAACTCATGTTTTTTCGTTGGTATCAGTTCAATATTAATTCTATCATTCGATGACTGACCAATAAAAATATCACCTTGATTAGTAAATTCGATACTTGCGGTTTTATCACCTAAAAGAACTCCGGTAAAATCATACCACTGACCTTGTAATTCAGGAGCTTCGATTTTATGCACCAATGAGTCCTCTTTTGTTTCATCAAAAAAATAATTTGTTACAAAATAACCCGCGAATAACAAAGCAATGACCACCCAAACAATTGGAGCTAAACTTTTTTTACTATTATTACCAGGGTTTTGATCTTGAAAATTTATCGTTTTTACCTGAGCAGAATCATGAAGAATCGGCTTTCCACAATTTGTACAAAACTTTGCATGCTCTCTAAGAACTGCTCCACAATTTTTACAACAACTCTGATCTTTCATTTCATTTCTCTGTTTCACATTTAATCTGTATCTTTATTCCTGATACCACCAAACGGATTCCCTCCGGAAAGAGTTTTTGGCTTGCCATTAGTGTATATTTTTATTGAACCCAAACTCATTTCTTTAATATTTCCTGAATCGTATTCCATCATAACAGGTTGACAAGCATGAGCATTTCTGATCGCTTTGAATGTGGAAATCCCTGTTGTTTTTAAAAATATACTGGTTGAAATTGTTGATTTCCCGGGAGGAATATTGAAGGTTGCGTTCTTACCCTTTAATACTTTGCCATTCACCGAAATTTCATATCCTGAAATCGCATACTGTTGATCATAATGAGCATTTTGCCAGTCCAAAATATCTTTGTTTTTCGATAAACTCGCATCAAATCCCAGGCTTACTGTTACATTTTTTTTGGTGTTCAAATATATTGATAAATCTTTTTCGCTGACGGACTCAATTTCATCACCGGATATCGAAACTGAAAGAGAATAAACGGCATCAATATTTGCCATTAATGGTTGTGGTGAATCATAATATGGACGACACCGATCATTCCTATCACCTGAAAACCATGACTGTTTCCATTGTGGTGTCCACAATAAGTTTACTGTCTTACTCACATCAAGTGCTTTTGTTAGCTTTCCTTGGTTCTCTTTCTTGTCAGATTTAATACTCATATACACATTTGGACTCCATGCTCCACAAATATTTTGACCCTTATGTGCACATTCTCGGTATGATACTTTAAGATTGTAATTCCCTCTTCCATCAGGAGTTAATCTACCTAGCAACTTTTCAGTCTCAAACTTAGTAGTCATATTGCCATCTGATAACCACAACCGTACAGGTTTATTAGTTTCAGGTGTTGTAACTTCAATCTCTATCGCCTGAATATATGGTCCCAAACTGCCTTCCGATTCTTTGTTTTTCATCAAAGAACTTTTGGGAATTTCAATTTGAAAATAAGGTTTGTTAATTGTTACTTTAGCGGCATTTTTTGGTTTCAAAAGGAAATAAATATCGGTTGATGCTTTTTTTACCGGATTATTCTGTGCTTCAATATAAGCCTCAATCCTCTGTAAATAAATGTTTTGCTTTGTTTTAAGTGAGTCGATTGCAACAGGAATCCCTACTTGGAGTATTTTCCAGTTGCGTTTATCAAAAGACCAATGAATTTCTGTCTGTTCTGAGTATCCAGATGAATCTCGGATAACTAAAACAGCATCTTCAAGTGCATTTGGATTTTTCTCTTTCAAAGAAATCTTCATTCCCGGAGCAGATAATGGATTACTGTCATTAAATCGCCATGAATAGACTAATTTTTCATCATTTAAAACTGACGCCCTATAACTCACTAGTTCATTCCTGATTTTTCGTGCATAAATCCTGAAATCATCAATGAATCGTGACTCTTCACCTGATGTGACATCAATCAAACTAGTTATGTTGCCGGATAAAACTCCGGCATAATCATTTAATAGTTTTGGCAAAAACTCATTCCCTGTTTTACCATAGTACTTGTCTCTTAAATACTCCAAAAAATATGAAATACTGTATCCGTGTTGTTGTAATTCTTGAATCTGTCCGGATTTTAAATCCATCTTTTTGAAAAAACCGTCATAAGTTCTACTGGTATAATCCCATGATGTTGCCCAATTATTATTCAGATAGTATTTGCCGGCTTCTGCTTCATATTGAACTGCGGTGGCTTCAGCAAACCAAAGTTGTTTTTGCATCTCAACAAAACTGTAAGCAGATTGCACCAAATGAAAATACTCATGAAGTGTTGTTGTTTTAAGTGAATTATAGGCAGCTAATTGTGATGAACTCATACTTAAGATATCTGCATCAGGAATTTTTGTTCCATCCAGAACCATAAAAGACCGAGTGGTCCAGCCATTTCTAACTTCGCCGTATAAATTCGCCCCCATACTTTTTTCCTGAATATAGATATCAGGCTCTACCGGTATTCCTGAATAACCCGGGCTTCTAAATCCTCGTGAGTTTGTATATTTAATTGCTAGATCCAATGCTTTAACAGCGTTTGCCACTTTTTGTGGGAAATAATTTTCTAAAACCCACTTTTTATCTCGCATAACTTTCATTAAATCCGAATATTCTTTATCTTTTGAAATATTGGCGTAAGCTTTTAAGGCTTGTTCTCTATTATGAATTCCATCCAGATTATGTTTATCCATAACTTTTTTTAACTTTTTTAAATGGTTACTAACAATATCCGGACGAATCGACTTCCATTTTTTGGGATAATGAATGAAATAATTAATTTTTTCAGACTCCCATAAATAAAATCGATAATCCGCTTTAAAGAAACCATCCGGATATACAGCTAATTCTTCATTAAAGACACCTTCCTCATATCCCCAATAAGAAACTGCTCCTAAAGCTATCCACAGAATAATGTGGACATTATGATAAGTATCAAATTTAATTTGATTGTTTTCAAAATAACTGTGAATGCGTCGTAACTGACCAGTTTTATCAATGTAAGCCAAATGCGTATGTGGTTGGAGCTCAACAGGTATCGCCAATTCATTCAAGTTCATAGCGATGGTTACCGGCTTTCTAAATCGTTCTGTTTCACTCATGCCGGCATTAATATCAAAACCTTTATAGGGAATAACTCCTTTTTCTATTAATTTTTCAGCTAATTGATCAAGTTTAGAATTCGATATTTCAGTCGCTTTGAATGTTCTCGGTTTATCTAAAGCATTTTTTAAAGAAGTAATATGAATACCGGGATGCGGATACAAATCAAGCGAGTCGGTTTGAACTGAACTAATAGTCCCGAGGTTGCTTCGAGTAGGTCGAAATGAACTGTTTGGATCCTTTTCAACAATGAAATACCATGCAAGCAGAGATAAAGTCAGAAGTGCAGTTAGACTCGACCAAAACTTTGGTTTAGGGTGTGAACTATTATTTAGCTGTTGACTATCAATGTCTGCTTTCCGTATATTTGCATTGAATTGCCCTCCGAGATTTCCTATTGCATAACCACATTCAGAACAAAATAACTCCCTTTCTTGGATTAAATGACCACAATGGGAACAATTGCTCTGAGTTTCAACCAGTTCTATCTCAACTGCATGACCACATTCACCACAGAATTTAGCATTGTTTTCTAGTTTCGCACCGCATTCAGAACAATACAATTGACTCATATTGAAACCTCACAAATTTAATAACTCAATCGAAGTGATCACACCTCTCTTAAATTATAAAACTAGGGTTCTACCCCGATTTTACGGACATTTTAGAAAAGTGTTTTTCATAATTTAATTTTTTCTCTAGTTTACGCTTTTTTACCGGATTATGGAAGCGTTCAATATAATCAAAAATATCTGCTCTTGCTTGTGATCTGGTTTTGTAGTTTCTACGATTTACTCTTTCTCTTTTCATAACACCAAAGAATCCTTCACATGCTGCATTGTCAGCACAACTACCAACAGCACTCATTGAACTAATAACATTGTTATCAAATAAAAATTTCTGATAGTCATCACTGGTAAATTGGCTACCTCTGTCAGAATG
>JAGRJO010000299.1 GCA_020442725.1 Lysobacterales bacterium | reverse complement strand
TGCTGTTCTCCAAAAATGGTTGAGATTTTACTGTTTGGTCGATTTGTTTAAGAACGCTTAAAAGTTGTTCAATCATGTTTAAACGAATGGCATTTGGCCCATCGCTTTTTGCTTGTTCCGGGTTGGGGTGTGTTTCCATGAACAGTCCTGAAACTCCTGCTGCTACCGCCGCACGAGCCAGAACCGGAATATATTCTCTTTGTCCGCCCGAAGAACCGCCCTGACCACCAGGAAGTTGCACCGAGTGCGTTGCATCAAAAACAACTGGACAATCTGTATCCCGCATTGCTGCAAGTGAGCGCATATCAGAAACAAGATTATTGTACCCAAAACTGGCTCCTCTTTCGCAAACCATGATTTGATTATTGCCTGTTGATTTGGCTTTTTCGACTACATTTTTCATATCCCAAGGAGCCATAAACTGACCTTTTTTGATATTAACGGGAATTCCGACACTACAAGCTTTGAGCAAAAAATTAGTTTGTCTGGCGAGAAAGGCGGGGGTTTGAATCACATCAACAACAGATGCCACTTCATCCATAGGTGTATCCTCATGCACATCGGTTAACACTGGAACACCAACCTGTTTTTTCACTTCTGAAAGAATTCTCAAACCTTCTTCCATCCCCAAACCGCGAAAACTGTTGATTGAAGTGCGGTTGGCTTTATCGAAAGATGATTTGTAAATAAATGGAATGGATAATTTTTCACAAATTTCTTTGAGTTTGCCAGAAGTCTCTATTGCTAGTTGTTCGGATTCAATCACACAAGGTCCGGCGATTAGAAAGAATGGCTTGTCTAAACCAACTTCAAAATGACATAATTTCATGATTTTTTATTCTCTTTGGCTGCTGCTATAAACCCGGCAAATAAGGGATGCCCGTCTCTTGGGGTTGAGGTGAATTCAGGATGAAACTGACAGGACAAAAACCATGGGTGTTCTGATTGCGGAAGTTCCACCATTTCAATCAAGTTACCATCTTCCGATGTGGCACTCAGTGTGAGTCCGTTTTGCTGAAGCACTTCACGATACGTATTGTTAAATTCATAACGATGACGATGGCGCTCACAGATAATATCCTCTCCGTAAACTTTTCTGGCGAGTGTTCCCTCCAGCAAAACCGATTTTTGTGCACCCAAACGCATAGTTCCGCCCAAGTCAGAGTTTCTGTTTCTGGTTTCAATCTTTCCTAAATGATCTTCCCACTGAGTAATCAGTGCAATCACCGGGTGGTCAGCTTCAATGTTGTTTTCGGTGGTATTTGCCCCGGCCAATCCACAAACATTACGGGCAAACTCAATAACAACCGCGTGCATTCCGTAACAGATTCCCAGATAAGGAATTTTGTTCTCACGAGCATACCTCACTGCATTAATTTTACCTTCAAATCCGCGGTCGCCGAATCCTCCGGGAACTAATATAGCATCGACTTTTTCTAGCTGTGAGAAGTCTTTGCCTCTTTCTAAGGACTCTGAATCAATTTCTGTGATTTCGACTTTAACATTATTCGGTATGCCGGCATGACGCAAGGCTTCAAAAAGAGACTTATAGGCATCGCTGTGATCCAAATACTTTCCAACCATACCAACACGAATCACTTGAGTTGCTGACTCCTCGGCATCAATCACTCGTTTCCACTCTGATAAATCGGCTTCGTTACAACTCAAGCCAAATTGTTCGATGACCAAATCATCAAAGCCTTCTTTACCCAAAACTGCCGGAATTTTATAAATATTGTCCACATCAACCATGTTGATAACGGCTTTTTCAGCGACGTTTGTGAATAATGCAATTTTTTTGCGCTCATGTTCAGGAACTTCAAGCTCTGAACGGCATAAAAGCACATCCGGTTGAATTCCAATCGAACGAAGCTCTTTGACAGAATGTTGAGTTGGCTTGGTTTTAAGCTCACCTGCTGCTTTGATATAAGGAACCAAGGTTAAATGCACAAACATTGAGTTTCGCTTTCCTTCTTCAACTCCTAATTGACGAATGGCTTCCAAAAAAGGCAGAGATTCAATATCGCCGACAGTTCCACCAATTTCAACCATCAAAACATCATATCCGACTCCTGCTTCCTTGATTTTTTCCTTGATATGATTGGTGATATGTGGAATAACTTGAACCGTTCCACCCAGATAATCTCCACGTCGTTCTTTACGAATCACCTGTTCGTAAATCTGACCACTGGTGAAGTTGTTCTTGCGTCCCATCTTGGTACGAACAAATCGTTCGTAATGTCCCAAGTCCAAGTCTGTTTCTGCTCCATCATCAGTAACAAAAACTTCACCGTGTTGAAACGGGCTCATAGT
>JAGRJO010000298.1 GCA_020442725.1 Lysobacterales bacterium | reverse complement strand
CTGCCCGGCAATAAGGATTCCTTGACCGGTAATACCAAGTGCCCAAACATCAGGAGCATTAACTTTATCAATTCCCCATTCAGTTGCTTGTATTTGTTTGGTTTCAGGTTCTGGGTTTGGTAATTTTAACTTTTGCTTTTCATCACTGTAGGCTTTTTCGATAAATTCGCTTTTCAAAAACTCTCTGGCTTTTGAGCTTTCCATTCGTGCCCATAGCGAATTGTTTATCCAGTAAAACTTATAATTTTCAGTAAAGTTTTTAAGCGTTTGTTCTATTTGTTGGCGAGAATATGTCGAGTTTTCTCTCAAAAACCGAATATGATTTTGACGTTTTTCCAAAAAATTAGAAGATTTGTATGTATTTGTTTTGTTGTGATTTTTTAAAAGCACATACAATTCTACAGTTTGTTTTTCGGATAAATCTTTTTCGAGCTGAGAAGAAATCCGAATATCATCTGCGAATGAAACAGTACCAATTATAGAAAACAGGAATAATATTTTTTTCATTCGCAGATTATATAGCGAGGTTAACCATTTTCCAAGAGTTGTCTGAGGTCGATAATTCCGGCATTAGCTCTGGAAATATAGGATGCCATGACCAGAGAGTGATTGGCAAAAAAACCAAAGCCTGAACCATTCAATATCATAGGTGTCCAGATTGGCTCCTGAGTGGCTTCCAGTTCACGAATAATCTGACGCAAGCTAATAAGTGCATTCTTTTTCTCTAGCACTTGAGCAAAGTCAACTTCTATAGCTTTAAGGAAGTGAATTAAAGCCCATGTTGAACCTCTGGCTTCATAAAAGTTGTCGTCAATTTTAAACCAACTGGTTTTGACTTTCAGTTCGCTGGGTTTGTAGGTTGATTGAGTGGCTGCGGTATCGCCGCTTAAGTCAGTATTCAATCTTTCTCTTTCGACACTGGCACTGAGTTTTTGTGACAATCCACCCAGCCTTTTTTCAACCAGATTAAGCCATGCGACTAAATTGTCGGTTCGGGCATAGAATTGAGCATCTTCATCATTTTCATCACTGAGTCTTTCGAGATAATTATGCATGTAATGAATCGCATCGCGATACTGTGCTTCGGTTCGTGGCAGTATCCAATGATTGTTGTCATAATGGAATAAAGGTTCAGATTGTTTCAAGTCATCATCTTCCAATGACTGACTTTGTGAGCGACTGAAATCATTACGAAGAGCCCGAGCCAAATCACGTGTTTGAACCAAAACACCATACTCCCAATTGGGAATGTTGTCCATAAATACAGAGGGAGGAAGTTTGTCATTAGTCAAATAACCTCCGGGCTTGTTAATTAACTTATCAGCTACTTCAAGGAGTGTCGCAGTGGTAGTAAAGCCTGTGACCATTCGATGACCATGCAAGTCGGCACGTTTTGCTGCTACCTTTTTGACATCAAATAATTCAGGTTCACGGTCGTAATAAAACATCAATACAACATTGAGCAATAGAAATACTATCAGTGACCATTTAATCATTTTCAATTTGCCGAATTTCTTTGCTTGTTTGTTTACAGGGTATCTGTTATCTGTCATGATTCTCATCTCAAAAAACACTAAATTATTGTAGCAAAGCTCAATAGTAAAAGCATGTGCTAAAAGTCAGGATGCAGAAAAATATAAAAACAGATTCGTATCAAAGAATTTTTGCAATAGCAGTTCCAATGATTCTGTCTGCTATTAGTATTCCTATGCTTGGAATTGTTGATACAGCAATTTTAGGGCATTTGGATTCTCCGGTTTATTTGGCTTCAATCAATATTGGAGCTACAATATTTAATGTGCTGTTTTGGGGTTTCGGTTTTCTAAAAATGAGCACAACTGGTCTTGTTGCTCAAGCACTTGGCGAGAACAACCCCGATAAAATCAATCGACAACTGAGTTTGTCATTATTAATTGCACTCAGTATTTCTTTGATTTTGGTTGTTTTCAGTCCTTGGATTGGAGAATTTGCTGTGAATTTAGCAGGTGAGGGTGGCGATTCGTCCCAATTGGCACAGCAATACTTTTCGATTCGTATTTTGTCTGCGCCTGCTACGCTGATTCTTTATGTGATGTTTGGCTACTTTCTGGCGATTCAGGAAACTCGAAAGGTGCTGGCTTTAATGCTGGTGAATCAGGTTGGGAACATGATTCTTGATTATGTTTTTGTCATGCAATTTCATTGGGGAGTTGCAGGTGTTGCCTATGGTTCGATTATTTCAGAATATGCCGCATTAGCGTTGGGAGCATTCTATTTATTAAAAGGAAAATACAGTATTCCCAAATTTTTCGAGTTTAAGGATTGGTTGCTAAAT
>JAGRJO010000297.1 GCA_020442725.1 Lysobacterales bacterium | reverse complement strand
AATCACTGGCAACAGAATTGGGGCTGGACTTAACACCAACAGAACAAGCACAGTATTTTTCAGGGAAGAAGCTGTTTGCAGGCTCAAAACCTGTGGCAATGGCTTATTCCGGGCATCAGTTTGGTCATTTTAATCCACATTTAGGCGATGGTCGTGCTCATTTGCTTGGTGAGATTCGCAATAGTGATGGTCAAATTCAGGAATTGCATCTCAAAGGTTCCGGAGCGACACCATTTTCCCGCAATGGTGATGGTAAATGCGCTATCAAACCCGCAGTGAGAGAATTCATTATGTCCGAAGCCATGTTTGCTTTGGGTGTTCCGACAACACGAACATTAGCCGTCGTAGCTACAGGAGAGCCTCTCTATCGCCAACAAGAAACAACCGGAGCAATTGTGACACGAGTGGCAACATCGCATCTTCGGGTTGGAACTTTTGAGTATTTTGCAGCCAGAGGCATGCATGAAGAATTGGAACTGCTTGTTAATCTCGCTATTTCCCGTCATTATCCCGAAATTGATATCAACAGTCCCAACAAATATCTTGAACTTTATTCACATGTTATTGATAAAACAGTCCAATTAATCGTTAAATGGATGCGTGTCGGTTTTATCCATGGTGTGATGAATACTGACAACACCCTGCTCTCAGGAGAAACCATTGATTACGGACCTTGTGCCATGCTTGGTGTTTATCATCCGTCAGCCGTTTACAGCTCAATTGATAAGAATGGTCGTTATGCTTTTGGCAATCAACCAAATATCGCACACTGGAATCTGGCTCGTTTGGCTGAATGTCTCATTCCACTAATTAATCAAGACGAAAAAAAAGCGATTGATACCATCATGCCTGTTTTGAAGTCCTATTCAGATAAGTACGAAATAGCCTTCAATCAAATGATGGCGAATAAACTCGGATTCAATAAATCATCAAATGCAACGGTCAAACTCTCAAACGATTTATTGTCGTTAATGCAGCAAAATAAACTGGATTATACACAAACATTTCACTCTCTCAACTCACTCAACGAGCAAATGATTCCTGATGTTCTCAACCAATGGCTTGATGATTGGAAAAGTGAACTGAAAGAAAACAGCCAATCTCATGAGGAAATTACGAAAATCATGCAAAGAAATAATCCTTTGGTTATTCCACGAAATCATCATGTTGAAGCTGTGTTAAAAGACGTTGAAGAAAACCAAAGCAGCGAAAAAGCGAATGAATTTTTATCAGTTCTCAGATCACCGTATGAAAAGACCGCAAAAACCCATGAATATCAGGATACCAATCCTGAATACGATTTTTCCTATCAAACCTTTTGCGGGACTTGAGGAGTATCATTTTAAAATCGAAATATAACTCTTTTTTCTTTCACCCTCTTCAATCCTTCAACAATAAACATTATACGAATCGTTTTTTACAAAACCATATAAATGCAGGTTGTTAACTTTTGCCAGTTCAATACTTAATGACGATGGTGCTCCGATAGCGACGAGGTGTGAAACTCCTGACATTAAGGATTTGTGAATCATTTCGTAGCTCACACGACCGCTAAGTAGAATGATATTCTTGCTCAGTGGCAACAAGCCTTTTACAAGTGATTCGCCAATGAGTTTGTCCAAAGCATTATGTCTGCCGATATCTTCTTTTACACTCAATAAATTAGCTTTTTCATCATACAACGCACAAGCATGAACTCCTCCGGTTTGTTGAAATGCCCCTTGCTGTTGTTTCATTTGTTGAGAGAGTGTGAAAATTTGGTTTGATGACAATAAAGGTTGTTTAATGATTTTAGGATAATTTTTAGTGATGATTGCATCAATTTCTGTCTTGCCACAAATTCCACAACTGCTATGCGATACACTTTGCCTTTTTGAAAGATTCTTATCAATTTCTACATCTTTCGAACACCTCACTTCTGCTACCACACCAAAATCGACGTCAAAAACTTCAATGTTTTCTATTTGATTGATATTGTCGATAATTCCATCGGAATACAAATAACCGTAAATCAAATCTTCAATATCGGCCGGACTGCACATGGTTATGACTAGGGTTGTAAATTGATCAGCGTAACCCAAGCGGATTTCCAAAGGCAATTCAACTGCAACTAAATCATCAACAGTTTCAATTTCATTGTTTTTGAATCTGGATATTTTTGAGTGTTGGATTTTATTGTGAGGCAACGGACGTTCCTGTATAATTGTAATTTGATAATAAAATCAGCATCTTCAAATGTCAAAAAATTTATCCGAATTATCTGCCAGAAAAGGTCTTGAGAAGAATCTATTTGAGGAAATATCGAAATCTGATTCT
>JAGRJO010000296.1 GCA_020442725.1 Lysobacterales bacterium | reverse complement strand
TATAAGAACGCTAAATTTATCTCAAGTATACAGACTAATAAGAATTCATCTGCTTTTTTTTCTGAAAAAAAACTCATGCCACCTATAGGCTTTCATTTAGCCCCTGCAAGGTTACATTCAATATATGAAAGTAAAATTGCAAACATCGTCTTGGATGAATATTATAAAAAATGGAACGAACATAATGGAGTTTTTAAAAGCGTTCTTACATATTTTTTAAATAACAGCACTCATTCTGTTAATGGATTGAGATTTAGTGATCCTGAAATTCTTGATGATTTTCTTAAAATTTTTAGTGGAATATTTTTTGTCCACTCAATAGAGATTGAACATGAATATTTGAAAGGAGCTAAAATACGTAACCAGCGGAAAATATGGAAAGATGTCATTTCAAATCGTGCCAAATTCTCCCCATCCGTTAAATATAAGGGCGAGAAGAAAATATACAATACAGTTAATAAAAAACATCAATATCCATTTGGAAGAGTTACACTTAAAATTGGAATCCCTATAAAAAACAGTAATCCTGAAGAAGAAAATGTAACTTTTTCTTCTGGAGTGTTGAAATTCTGCTTACATATGATTTCAATTCGCAAACTTGGCAAATTAGATAAAGGTGATTTTCTTAGAAAAACTAACTGATACCATTTACTTTCTAAATCTTGTGAAACTCTCATCAATTTAAATCCTAAAAACATTTGTTATTAAGTATTCTGATATTGATTTTACGATATATATTTTATATCATATGATATATTATTTATGTCTTATCACATGCTTGAGTCTATTTTAGGAACAAAAACAAGAGAGTTAATTCTGCAATATGTAAATTGCTTTGAATCCGGATATGCCAGAGAAATAGCCAAATATTTAAACTTATCATTACCTTCTGTTCAAAAACAATTAAACAATTTTGAAGACGACGGTGTGATGTTAAGCAAAATGAAAGGTCGTACCAAAGAATTCTTTTTCAATCCCCGATATGCCTTTTTAAATGAGGTTAAAACATTACTTGATAAAGCAAGATTATTTTATAAACCGGAACAAAAAGAATTATTTGAAATGCAAAGGAAACGACCTAGAAGGCCAGGTAAACCATTATGAAAAAATTGGGTGATATGACATTAATGGAATTGGGTGCTTATATTTGCAATACTTTGAATGAAAAAAATTAAACAGCATTTTATTAGTTGTAGCTTTGAAAATTTAAAATAATAGCTACGGATCAATTTTTATTCAGATCCATTATTCAATATATTTGAATGGTAATTTAAATTCACATAGAATCTAAAGATAGAGATTCGAACCATTTTAAAATCTTTGATAAAGAACCATGTAAATTCAATGAAACACAACAACCAAACTATTATTGAAACTGATTCATCTGGAAAAAGTGGAATCCAGACTAACATCAAATTAACTGAGAGTGAATTTAAAATATTTTTGAATAAATTGAAGCATCCACCAACGCCCAGTGAAAATCTAATACAAGCCAAAAATAATTATCATAAAATAATCAGTCAAGACTAGTGGCACCTTAAATTACAATAATCCCAGCCACTTGGAAGCCAGTTCGTATTTTCGGGATTTGTTAGCTTGTCCATGTTGGATAATAAAACCTTCATCACACCATTGATTGCACAAGTTCAGAGCGGTTCTTCTGTGTATTCCCAGTAGTTCGGATACTTCTTTTGTGGTTATATATTTGTTATTGGTAAAAAGAGACAGCACCTGTTTTTGCCTTTGGTCTAGCTCTCTTAATAAGTGGCTTTGGTCGGTTTGACCTCTTTGGGATGATTCAGAGGCTTTTAGACGAACTTTAGCAAATGAGTCAGCCATTCCCGAACAAAAGTAAACAATCCAATCTGTAATTTCAGATTCAGCTCTGCCAAAGTAATAATTATGAGATTCTCCCACACTCAGTGCCTGGTAGTATGCTTGTAGGTTTCTGGCATAATACTCTTCCAGAGAATAAATACCTTTCAGACCATAGCCTGATTTATGCAAAACCAGATTGGTTAATAAGCGGGCAGTACGCCCATTTCCATCATAATAGGGGTGAACGGTTGCAAACTGGTAATGAGCGATTGCGGCAATCATTGGCACAGGCAAATCATCTTCATTTAACTGTTTATTAATCCATGCAATGAGTTCACTCATCAAATCCGGTACATCTTTGGCTTCCGGTGGCATATACACAATAGCTCCGCTCCCACTGTCCCGAATAACATTTTGTCCATCACGATAAGGCGTTGGTTTTTCTTTTCCCTCCATCACCAAGCCATGTAAAGTTTGAATGTCCTTCTCTTTGATTGATGAGGCTT
>JAGRJO010000295.1 GCA_020442725.1 Lysobacterales bacterium | reverse complement strand
AACTCAAATCCGATTGCCCCACGGCTCTTTCGACATGATAAATAATATCTTCTCCCCGAATAACCATGTTTCTGGATTGAGTGTCACGAGCTGCAATAATTTTTTTTATAATATAAGTCGGCAAAAGACTTTTTCGGGAAATTTTGGTAATTTCCTGTGCTTTGTTATTAATGAGAACAACCTGATAATCTTTATCAAAAGCAATAACACCATAGTGCAATTGGTCGATAACCTGTTTGCTCAACAGTGATAAATCAATGATTTTCTTTTTTTGACTTTGTGTGATGAGTAAAGTCTGGTGGTAATTCTGAGATTGTCTGATTCCTACTAATGCAATGGCGAAATATATGAGTGAATAAAGAAGAATCGAAGATGACGGAAAACTTTGCACATCTGAAAGAAGCAATTTAGATAAGGACCACAATAAAATCGAGGCAGCAATTGGCATTGCCAAAATGGCATAAGGTCTGCGACTGAGCATCGCAAATGAGCCAATGGTAATAACAGGCAATATTGCCCAGCCGGCATGAACTCCATCGAATAATAGGGTCAATAAAATAATTACAGGCAAATCAATCGCCAGAGCAATCAAGCCTATGAGTATGTTTTTTTTCTTAAAATACGATGATGCAACCCAAACCAGAACGGAATAAATAAAGAAAAAGCCGACAAGAAACTGAGTTAAACTATTTTTTTGGATATAAGATAATCCGACAAGGCTGTCAGCTTTGTTGAAGTAAACAAATAGAAAAAAAACACCCAACAGCAACCTGAACAGATTGAGGTAGCGGATACTGTTCAGGTCGTTTTTTAAGTTTCGTGTCGGTTTAATTTCCATGCTGTGAGTATGTTAAAACACTTTGTTTGAATTTTTTGCTCCAAAGCGTTTTGCCATCGGCATCGAAAGACTCAATGGTGATGTTCCTATCTTTGCGAGGACCATCAAAACTGAGTTTGCAAAAGTTTTTCTGTCCGACGAGCGTATCCTGAACTAAGATTGGCTTTTCTCTTTCTGAATCAATGTATTTTTCATGAGTTCCGGCTGTAAATGGAGAGCAAGTTAGTTCGTATAGAGGGTAAGCATTCTCACGAGGAATTTTAAGAAGTTCTGTATGATGTTTATCGCCACTGAGGAAAATAACACCTTCAATTTTGGTTTCGTCAAGCCATTTTAAAAAACTATCACGTTCATAACGATATTTATCCCAGCCTTCCCAACGATGATAATCGTTAAGCATTTGACTCCCACCAACAATGACTTTAAAAGGTTGTCTGGACGCAACAAGCTGGTTTTTTAACCATAGTATCTGTTCCGGTCCAAACATTTGTTTTTCAGGTCCATCCGGAAAATTCTCATTGCTTTTGTGATATCTTCCGTCCATGAGGAAAAAATCCACATCGTTGTATCGGACTTTTGTGAAGATTCCATCTGCTTCCGGCATGCCATAGCTGGGATTTGCCCAAATATTTTTGAAAATATCCAATGCTTTTTCTTTAAAAATGAAATAGCTTCCACTATTGTCAGGTCCAAAGTCATGATCATCCCAAATCGCATAGTTGGAGAATTTCTGATAAATCGGTTGTAGAAAATCTCGCCCGTGATCTTTGCTGGCACGATAAATTAAATTTTGCTCCGCATCAAAATCAACTTCGCGATAATACCAATTGTCACCGAGCCACAACATCATTTCAGCATCTTGTTTGGCGATGGCATCAAAAATTTCATAGCCTCCGCCATAAGGTGTTCCTGCGCGGTCATGAGCTTCTTCATTTTCAAAATTACAAGAACCGGTCAGTACGGAAAATGCAGGCGGATCAGTTCTCCACATCCATAATTGTTGAGTGGTTAAGCTGTAAGTTTCTTTTTTTTCCGGAAAAGCCTTTCCATCGACGATAATTTGATAATCATAACTCAATCCGGGTTCCAAATTATCCAGTTTAAATGTATGCATATTGTAAGTTTCTTTGGATGTTTTTGCTGAAACAACGTATGAGTTTTTAGCATCATCTTTTTGCCAGTATTTGATTTTTACAACTGTCGGCTCATTGGTCTCTATCCAAATATTTGCACCTCTCAAAGCAGTGTGACCAAGCATCGGCCCGGATTTTAAAGTGGCAGCGGAAAGCGTTCCGCTGATTATGATAAGAAGAATTGATAAATATTTCATTTTGGGCTATTTCTAATTATGTTTAAAGCCAGAAATTGTAGCAGAGTATAGAGACTTTTCATATTGACAAATGTTATTCATCAATAAAATAATTCGAGCAAATTAGCAACCGTAAGGGGTATTTCGCCATGAATGTAACGAAATCTTAACAAAATACTTTTAGACTGCCCGACT
>JAGRJO010000294.1 GCA_020442725.1 Lysobacterales bacterium | reverse complement strand
CGGTTTTTTGAATGTTTTTTTCAACCCAGAGCGATGATTTTTGCAAGCTGATGATTGTGCCGCCTTGTTTAACCCATTGGTTCATCTTCTCAATGGATTTTTCATCAAGCATTTTATAATTACCGCTTGGCATTATCAGATGCGAGTATTCATCAAGGTCGATTTTTGCAAAACGACCGGTATCAACTTTGGTCAGTGCTAATCCGATTTCAGCATCAAATAAGTGCCAAATGCTACCGGCCTGATACGAATTAACTCCTTCACCGATAACAAGCAAAGCTTTGGGAGATTTTAATGTTGTAAATGATGGCGAACCTAAATCCACACCGTTTGAGTTCAAGCCGCTTGTGATGGCGAACGCTGAAACTTTAAAAAATTCAGCCAAATTGGATAACAAAGTTAACAACTCATCTTCTTTGATATCATTGGTCGGAATAATTATTGCACCCGGTTTGAAAATAACTGTGTGACCATTGCTCTTGATAGTGAACTCTTTTGCCAGAGCTTTGGTGGTGACTTTTTTCTGTTGCAAGTAATTCAATGCTCCTGCAGAATTGCCTTCATCCCAGTTGAAAGCGTAAGCCAAAGCATTTTTTCGATAAGAATTGTGAGGTTTTTTCCAGTTGGCATCTTCGGTTTCAGGAGTTGTTTTGAGCTTGGCGGAATTCAATCCCCACGCCATTACCAGATTCCATGCCGACACATCATAAAAAGTGTTGTCCGTAAACTTTTTCTGCTCGCTAAACAAGGCTTGAATCAAAGTGTATTGAGGCTGCTGAACTGGAATAAAAATTGATTTCTCAGCAGGAAAGTCTTTATTGTCGGCAGAAACATCAACTTTCAATTTTGAATATTGAATATTGTGGGAGCTTAGAAAATTGGACAGTTTTTCTGCGTTATACACATTATCCGCACTCAAGATATAACCTTTGAAATTTTCTTTGTCAGCTTGTTTCAGAGCATTGTTGTAAAACTGTTTTTTATAATTGATTAATTCGGATTTCAGAGCATAAGCTCCTTGTAAAGTTGAAACAGCGGTGCGGAATTGATTGTCAATTCCCTGCCAGAGCAATCGTTTGCCTTCTGAGGTTTGTAAGTTGCCACCACGAGCACTCGCCTGTTCAAACAAAATTCCAATACTTCCGTGTAAATCAGGATAGGTTGAGCCTTTGCCCGGATAAAAGTCATCGTAATCTTCGCGGCTGTAATATAAAGCCTGCTTTTCATCCAGAGTTTTGGAGTGAAATTGTGCCAACTTATTTGTCAGTTCAATATTTTTCTGTGGAATCAATGGGTTGGTTCTTTGCGGAACTCCGGGCTGAAAGAAAAAGGTTTTATCACTGCCCATTTCATGATGATCATCTAATACATGCGGCTGCCACTTTTGAAATTGTTGAATACGATGTTGTGATTCTGTTTGTGTCAACAACAACCAGTCACGGTTCAAATCAAACCAGTAATGATTGGTTCGTCCGTTCGGTGTTTGTTCATGATGCGAAGCATCATTGCTGTCCGGGTTGTCAATCATTCCTCGCATGGAATTTACATCTGTGATGAAACGATCATAGCCATCGGGATTGATAACCGGATCGATAATAATCAAAGTCTCATTCAATAATTGATTGAGTTCGTCGCTGTATCCGGCAATCAAATGATAAGCATAAATCACGCTGGCATTGGCTCCGCTGGTTTCATTGCCATGTACGCTGAAACCATTCCAGACTTTTAAAATAGAGTCATCATTGGGCAATTGTTCCAGATTTTTGATGTTTTCTTCCGAACTGATAAACAATAAAACCAATCTGCGCCCCTCATTGGTTCGTCCGTACTCAACCAGTTTAGCTCTTGGTGAAGAAGCAGCTAAAACACTCATATATTGAACAATCTGATCATGTCGATAATGTCTTTCTCCAACCTCAACACCGGTAACCGCTTTGGGAGTCGGAATCGCTGTCTGATAACGAAAATCATCAGGAAGGTAATCCTCCAACACAATTGCATTTGCATTAAAAGTAAAAAAGGCTATCAAACAGAGCAATCTAAACATAAGAACATCATCGAATAAAAGTGAATCTATCATAAATGAAGTCACTTGGTTTTTGAAGATGTTTATTCAACGACTTTAATACAATAGATTTCTAAAGTAGTTTTTTGTCATCTTTGGGCTTGCCCTGGAGATCTAGAATTACTTTAAAAAAGTAATATAAACTCTGTCATACTGAGTGAAAGCGAAGTATCTCAACAAAGATATCGTCATGCTGAATTTATTTCCACTAGTGTCCGGTTAAAATATTTCATGCGAATTCCAAAGTGGTTTGGAGCTTGTCAATAAGCATTTGTTTTTCCCT
>JAGRJO010000293.1 GCA_020442725.1 Lysobacterales bacterium | reverse complement strand
TATTCGGAACAATGTCTCCGGCTGCTATTTCTGAAAATATTTTTTCAGAATCATCACCTAAAGTTGCATGCAACAATGTTGTGACATTAACCGGTGTGGTGGTGGTTGAAATTGCCACTTTGATATTGTTTTGCAGAGCTTGTTCAATCAACTCTTTCACTCCACTTCGTAAAGGAATTTTCCCGTACTGAAGCAGTTCAACATAATGTTTGGTTTTACAAGCATGCAAATTCTTGATTTGTTCATCTGATAAAACCTGCTTTTTAAGAAAATCAGTTTGGTAATAGTTGATGCGTTCTTTGCCACCTGTAATTTTAAGAAGTCTTCCATATAACTCCTCATCCCAGTTCCAATTCAATCCTTTTTCCTCAAATGCCAGATTAAAGGCAACCCGATGACCATTACGTTCGGTATCAGCCATCGTTCCGTCCACATCAAAAATTATGCATTTGAGTTTCATAATAAAGTCTCCGGGTAGTGGGCTTAAGCCCACCAATGAAATCATTTATTATTTCTAAAGGTTGGCTAAAGCCAACTACCCAACACAACTAACCTTTATACCTTTCAGCCATATCATCCATGGAAATCGGTTTGATTTTGGAGGCATTTCCGGCAGAACCAAAAGCCTCAAAACGATTGATACACACATCACGCATCGCATCTGTTGCTTTTCTAAAGAATTTACGAGGATCAAAGTTTGATGGATTTTCATATAAAAACTTACGAATTGCACCGGTTGATGCCAAACGCAAATCGGTATCAATATTGACTTTTCTCACACCATGTTTAATGCCTTCCTGAACTTCTTCAACCGGAACACCGTAGGTTTCAGGGATTTCGCCACCAAATTCATTAATAACTTTCAACCATTCCTGAGGAACAGCGGAAGAGCCATGCATCACCAAATGCGTGTTTGGAATCGCTTGATGAATTTCTTTAATTCTTTGTATCGATAAAATATCGCCGGTCGGTGGCTTGGAGAATTTATAAGCTCCATGAGAAGTTCCACAAGCAATTGCCAGAGCATCCACATTTGTTTTTTCAACGAAATCTTTCGCTTCATTCGGATCGGTTAACAACTGCTCCATTGATAGCTTTCCTTCCGCTCCCGAACCATCTTCCTCAGCCGCCATGCCGGTTTCTAAAGAACCCAAAACACCTAATTCGCCTTCGACAGAGGCTCCGCAAGCGTGAGCCATATCAACAACTTTACGCGTCACTTCAACATTGTATTCATAATCAGAAGGTGTTTTCATATCTTCTTTCAAAGAACCATCCATCATCACCGATGTAAAGCCCAAATACAGCGATTGTTGGCAAACTGCCGGTGATGCACCATGATCCTGATGCAGAACAATTGGAATATCCGGCCATTGTTGAACCGCAGATTGCACCAAACCTTTGATGAAAGCCGGCCCTGCATATTTTCTGGCTCCGGCTGAACCTTGTAGAATTACAGGAGAGTTTGTGATCGCAGCTGCTTCCATAATTGCATGGATTTGCTCCATGTTGTTCACATTAAACGCCGGCATTCCATAACCTTTCTCTGCCGCATGATCCAATAATTGTCTTAATGAAATTAATGCCATTGTTACTCTCCCATAGTTTGTTTGACTGCTTTCACCACATTTTCAACGGTGAAACCAAATTCTTTAAATAACTGAGCTCCCGGAGCGGATTCTCCGAATGTATTCTGACTCACAACAGAACCATTCAAACCCACATATTTGTACCAGAAATCACCATGTCCAGCTTCCACAGCGACTCTTATCGTGACTGATGCCGGTAAGACGCTTTCTTTATATTCCTGATCCTGTTTATCAAAAATATTAGTGCAAGGCATGGAAACCACACGAACCTTATCGCCTATTTGTTCGGCTGCCTGCATTGCCAAACCAACTTCAGACCCGGTTGCTATGATAATTACCTCTGGCGTTCCAATTGAATCTTTTAAAACATAACCACCTTTCGAAATATTAGTGACTTGTTCGTCTGTTCTTTCTTGTTTATCGGTATTTTGTCGGGTGAATGTCAGACAAGTCGGACCATCGGCTTTTTCAAGGCCTGATTTCCACGCTGCAACTGATTCCACTGCATCACAAGGACGCCATACATCCATATTCGGAATGAGACGTAAGGTTGAGGTTTGTTCAACAGGCTGATGAGTCGGACCATCTTCACCGACACCAATCGAATCATGAGTATAAACAAACAAACCACGAATCTTCATCAACGCCGCCATGCGAAGCGCATTTCTGGCGTATTCAGAAAACATCAAAAATGTTGCACCATAAGGCATCAAGCCACCATGCAGCATCATGCCATTCATCATTGCTGTCATGCCGAATTCACGCAC
>JAGRJO010000292.1 GCA_020442725.1 Lysobacterales bacterium | reverse complement strand
AGTAAATAACTCTCTGTTTATCTTGCTGATTTCCGGCTAGTTTGGGTTGATTTTTGCCTTTCCAAATCAGTCCCATTGATGAATCAAAATAGATAGGCGTTCCCATTGTTCGGTATAAAAAGAACGAGGCTACTGTAAAAATCAAACCGACAAAAAGAAAAAACAGTGCAACAACTTCGCCTGAAAGCAAAGCAATCAGACCACCAATTGAAACTCCTGTCCCTATAACGCCAAACAATCCGGTAAACAAAATTCCCCCTTTGGAAAGTTGGAATGCATATTGGCTCGGAGACTTTTGTTTCAGAATATTGGTTTTAAAATTAGCACCACCGGATTTCATCGGAATCCATTCAACTTTCTCTGTCATTGGGTCGTTAAAACGACTTAAATCCATTCGCGCAATCTGCGCTTGTTGCATTTCGCGAATTTTGGCTTCCAGCTTTTGCTTTAATTTATCAAACATGTAAACCCTACTATGTCCTTATTAGTTATTCTTGATCTTTATTGAAGTCATCCAGATATTGCTCAAGCAATTTTCCGGCGACATTGATTAAATCATGGTCTGTGACGATTCCAACCAGTTTATTTTTATCGACAACCGGCAAACATCCGAGTTTGTTTTCCCGCATTAAACGAATCGCATCCACCGTGAGCATTCCGGGTGGTGCGGTGATTGGATTTTGTTTCATTACATCTTTAACTGCCGCCGGTTCACTTGAGTTAGAGCGCCCTCTGGCAACCTCTCGGAGAATGGCTCTGTGAGAAATCAAGCCGATAATTTGTCCCTCATCATCTTCAACAGGAACATGGCGAACATGTTTCCAGTCCATAATACTGGCTGCTAAATCCAGTAAATCATCAGGACGAACTGTAAATAATTCCTCTGTCATAAACTGCCCCAATCGCATAAAAGTGGCACGCCAATCCAGTTCTTGAGTCGCTCTGGCAAGTTCCCACTTATGAACCGGTTCGTCTGTTTTTTGATTAACTATCATTTCTGAAGTAATAAATCTTACTTTTTCATCCGCTAAAATAGCGGGATCCATTTCGGTAATTGATTTAATGGCCCATTTGGCTCCGGTCATTTTTGACTTTGTGCGTTCTTCAATCACACCTAGATAACGATCAATATCCTGCTGATCTAAACCTTCTTGCAATAAACCGTCTTCAGCGATTGGAAGCAATTCATCAAGAATTAAATCCGAAGCGGTAATCACTTTATGATCTAACCAGTGAAATTTAGCTTCCAAACCAATTCTACAAGAATTTAAGAAGTTGTTGGCAACATCTGAAAACCTCAAAACTTTGGTAATATCTTCGTATTTATTCGACATCCCCACCATCAATCCGGTGAAAAACGCCGCATTGGCAACTTGATCAATAACGCTTGGACCGGATGGTAACACACGGTTTTCAATACGAAGATGGGGAACATTATCAACAACACCATAGCAAGGTCTGTTCCAACGATAAACGGTTCCGTTGTGCAGCATCAAAGCCCGAAGTTTTGGTGTGATGCCTTTTTCCAGCATGCCGACCGGATCTTCATCAAAATCAGCGGTTAACACCACAGGAAAACGAGATACATCTTCCCTGAAAATATCAGTCACGGTATTGACCCATTCACGCCCAAAATGCACTCTCGGCAACATTCCCCTTTGTTGCAAAGTATCTGAGCGCGTATCTACTGAGTTTTGGAAAACTGCAATTCTAGATTCATGCCATAAACGATAATGATGAATGAGGCCTGAGTTGACTGAGGTGGACATCACAGGAGCAGTAATCGCCTGAGCAATATTGTACTTGTGAACAAAATCATCACTGCTGACTTGCATGTGTACCTGAAAACTGGTGTTTAATGCTTCCAGCATAAAACTATCATGAGTAACAGATAATTCATCTATCCCTCTGATATTTAAACGAAAATTTGTACCTTTGAGATTTTTTAATGTTTCGTTCAACTCAAAATAACGATCAATTGGAACCATATTGTCAAGTGTCAAATCCAATTGTCGAATCGTTGGCAAAATTCCGGTTAATACTATCTGAGCCCCGTGTTTTGATGCCGCTGTTCGAGCTATCAGCATCACCTCGTTGATTTCTTTTTCGAGTTCTCTGAAACAATTCCCCTTTAATTCATTAGGAGTTAAATTGGCCTCCATGTTAAATTTGCCAATTTCATAAGTGAAACGAGGATCAGTGATGTCTTTGAGAATTTCTACGGATTTACATGCTGGCGAATAGTTTCTATCAACCAGAACCATTTCCTGCTCGGCTCCGATTCGGGTGATTCCTGATTCAATCATTCCTTGATCAATCATCATTTCAAGTGCAGTCAAATCATTCAGCAAAGCACGCATAAATCTGCGATTATGCTTTT
>JAGRJO010000291.1 GCA_020442725.1 Lysobacterales bacterium | reverse complement strand
CACCGGCTGTTCCTATACTTCCGGCTAATGCTCCGCCAAATGACAAACCAACCACATTGTTGAAATGAGCCTCAGCCATACAACACATTTTCTCGAAATTATTCATACTTCCATCCATATCGCATTTTTGTAAGTTACCCAAAGACCTTGCCAACATTAAGGCAATCTGGGCCAGTTCAATTTCGTACTCTGTGATTTCTTGTCCGCCACCATCAGCCGTCATTCCCAGACTTTCACCTGTTTTATGATTAAAACGCCACCAACCTGACATTTTTAAATTTTCAGGTTTTTTCTCAGGAACAATTAATGAGTATCCGGCATTGATATCTGCCATTGCACTTTCGTAAGCGAGTGAATCTTTGCTGAATAGTTTTGCCAGACTCTCCTCAACACCTGTTTCTGGTTTTAGCAAATGCAAAGATATGTTCTGGCTTTCCGCAGCACTTGTCACTCTCAATGTATCAACTTCGTTGCCTTCAAGACTTAAAAAACGGGATGGTAGCCATTCACCGGCAGTGTCCCAAACTCCCTGCTCAAATGTTTGTTTGGTGTCGTTATAAACTTTGCCATTTTTCACTCGAAGAAACTTTTTGGAGTTGCTGATAATATCAACTGCAAAAAACTCTGTTTGAGCATCTATAAACCCCTTTTTAAATGCAATCAGGTTTGGCTCTGAAATGTATTGAAGAGTTTCAGTATTTGCAGTTGGATTTTGTTTCATCCAGCGGTTCTGTAATAACAAGTCGAATGAACTTTCAGGAATCGACTTTGGAAACGCACCTTGTTTTTTGTCACTAAACAGCTTATCAACCGATGCTTTTAACCAAGGCAACCCTTTTTCAACTGATTGCAGATATAAATCTGCTAAATAAGCAAGAGGTTGTTCACCGGTATTCACCATCATTTCATAGCGGGTTAAAAGTTTAGTTTTAGCCAGATTTTCATCAACGGATTCATTTTTATCAGCTTTATAAGTGTATCTTTTAACAACTTTTTCCTTTCCATCTGGCGAAATAAATGTGAATTGCAACCATTGAGCGGTGAGTTCCAATTTTGGTTTTTTATTGTCTTCAAGTGCATCAATAGCATTCATGGTTTTATCGCCAACAGTTTTAAAAATACCGGCAGCCGGTGCGCTCATAGCATCCGAATCAACTAAACGACCTTGTAAATCAAAAACTTTTCCGCCAACAGGCTGACCGTTAAATGTCGGCATAAAAACCTGTGAACGATTGATAATATCTCGCAGATTAAAATCAGATTTAATATCAATACCCAAAGGCATATTGGCGTAGCTAAGGAAAACTCCTTGCAAGTTAGCAGTCGGTTTTGTCCATGCTTTCATCAAACTGTGTGTTTTGTAATCCTCACCGATTCTTTGTTCGATAAATGATTCAATTTTGACTTGATGCAGGTATTTTTCTGGAATAGTTTCGCTCAATGTTTCTGTTACAGTGACATCAAAACTTTCTCCTTTTTTAAGTGCCGGATGAGCATTTTGCCAGGACTCTGTCACTCCCATGCGATATTGAACCCAAAAATATTCCTTGTTGTCATTAACCATTTGTTCAGTAACATCAACTTCTGCCAAATCAATTTCATACTGTTTAATAACATTCTGTAATTGGTTGAGAGAATTGTTGTACCTCTCAAAGGTTTTGGTTTTTTTCCAATCAAAAGCAGATTTCGAATCCGGGTTTTTCTTCGCAAGAGCTGAAACAGCCCTTTCAAAACCATTGCCATTTCCAATGTTTTGCGGAATACTAGCATTTGAAGATTGCATCAGAAGTTTTAAAGATTGCTCTTCAGTCAAAACACCTCTGGCAATCCGTGCTTCAAACCCCGCATCTTTTAGTAATTTCGCCAGTAAAATACTTTGATCTAAAGAATTACCGGCTCTTGAGTTTAAAGTTCCTTGCACACCTCTTAACAATCCTTGATAGGGTTGAAAAGCCACTTTTTCTTGCATGAACTGAATAATAGTATCAGCATCAAAGTCCAATTTGAGCAAGAGTTCCTGATCATCGAAAATACTGTTATCAAGGTTTTGACGGATTGTTTGAATCTTTTGCTGGTAAGTTTTTAAATTCTTTTCCAGCAAGTCATAAGACAATTCTGTGTTTGCATTGACTGTTGTGCAAACAATCATAATTGCAATGATTTGAGTGATATATTTAAACATATTTCCCCCTGTTTCCTCTGTATACAACATTATATACGCTTTTTTCGTATAAGCAGTGACACATTATTGAGCTATAGTTCAATCTATAGCTTAGAGAGAATGGTTAAAATAGAATAAGTTTGTTTGAGAAACGCAAGAATGCCACTTCACATTTTATAATGAAGCGGCGTGGATTGAGAAAAAACAAGATTGGTTAAGA
>JAGRJO010000290.1 GCA_020442725.1 Lysobacterales bacterium | reverse complement strand
GCTCCTGAAAGCATTGACGCTGCCAATGAATGGTTGAAAAGTCATAGTTCAAAATTTGGACTTTTTATCGACGGTGATTTTATCAACAGCAAGAACGCAAAATATTTCAACACTTACAATCCGGCAAACGGAGAAAAACTGGCACAAATCACTCAGGCGAGTGCAAAAGATGTCGATATGGCTGTTACTGCTGCCAAACTGGCACAACCCGATTGGGAAAAATTAAGTGGATTTGACAGAGCCAAATATTTGTATGCAATTGCCCGCTTGATTCAAAAACACTCGCGCTTATTTGCCGTTTTGGAAAGTATGGATAACGGCAAACCCATTCGCGAAAGTAGAGATGTGGATATTCCTTTGGTGATTCGCCACTTTTACCATCATGCCGGCTGGGCACAACTCATGGAAGATAAATTAGATGATTACCAAGCTCTTGGTGTTGCCGGACAAATCATTCCATGGAATTTCCCATTGCTAATGCTGGCATGGAAAATTGCTCCGGCACTGGCAGCCGGAAATACGGTTGTCTTAAAACCGGCTGAATACACCAGTTTAACGGCATTATTATTTGCTGAAATCTGTCAACAAGCCGGATTACCAAAAGGAGTTGTCAACATAGTAACCGGCGATGGCAAAACCGGTGCCGAAATTGTCAAACACAAAGATATTAATAAAATTGCTTTTACCGGTTCTACCGATGTCGGTCGTATCATTCGTGAGCAAACGGCAGGAACCGGCAAAAAACTCACATTGGAACTTGGTGGAAAATCCGCATTTATCGTATTTGATGATGCCGATGTGGATTCGGCGATCGAAGGACTGATTGATGCCATTTGGTTCAATCAAGGACAGGTTTGTTGCGCCGGCTCACGCTTATTGGTTCAGGAAAGCATCGCCGATCGTTTTCATGAAAAACTGAAAGCCCGTATGCAAAAACTTCGCATCGGAGATCCATTGGATAAATCGATCGACATTGGTGCAATTGTCGATGAAAGCCAAAAACAAAGGATTACTGAATTGGTTAAGCAAGGTGTAGCTGAAGGTGCTGAATTGTTCCAACCGGATATTCAACTTCCTGAGTGCGGTTGTTTTTATCCGCCAACATTACTCTCTGAAGTTGATACTTCACACTATGTTGCCAACGAAGAAATCTTCGGACCTGTACTGGTTTCGATGACATTCCGTACTCCGGCAGAAGCGGTTGAATTAGCCAATAACGTCCGCTACGGGCTGGCTTGCAGTATATGGAGTGAAAACATCAACTTAGCAATGGATGTCGCTCCGCAAGTGATTGCCGGTGTGGTTTGGATCAACTGCACCAATCATTTTGATGCCGCTGCCGGATTTGGAGGGAAGAAAGAATCCGGTTTCGGACGTGAAGGTGGAATTGAAGGCATGCATGCCTATGTCAAACCAAAATATGAAAAAGGTTTGAAAAACTCCAAAGCAGTCAAAATCAATGAACTCAATAACACAGAGTCTTTGTCATTTATTGACCGCACACCGAAATTTTACATTGGTGGCAAACAAGTCAGACCTGATGGTGGCTATTCTCAAGCAGTGGTATCGCAGGATGGTAAATTATTAGCTCACATAGGCAAAGGTAACCGCAAAGATATTCGAAATGCTGTAGAAGCCGCCCGAAAAGCCAATGGCTGGACAAGTACTTCTGCTCATAATCGTGCTCAAGTCTTATTCTACATTGCCGAAAATCTGGCACTCAGGGCCAATGAGTTTGCCGAAAGTTTGAAGAAACTCACCGGAGTTTCAACCAATCAAGCTCAAAAAGAAGTCAATACAGCCATTGAACGAATTTTTTATTATGCATCTTATGCTGATAAATTCGATGGTGCGGTTCATAATGTTCCGCTCAGAGGTGTGGTACTCGCTATGCCGGAAGCCAATGGGATTATGGGAATTGCCTGCCCTGAAGAATCTCCATTCCTGAGTTTTGTATCATTAACCATATCTGCGATTGCCATGGGTAACCGAGTTGTAGTGATTCCTTCGGAAAATTATGGATTACTGGCGTTAGAGTTTTATCAAATTCTCGAAACTTCTGATCTTCCCGGCGGTGTTATTAACATCATCACCGGAAATAAAAATGAGCTGACTAAAGTTCTGGCAGAACATTATGAAGTGGAATCGGTTTGGTATTTTGGCGATGCTGATGGCTCAACAGAAGTCGAAAAATGCTCGGCAAGCAATTTGAAAAAGACTTGGGTTAATTACGGAAAAGCACGCGATTGGTTCAACAATAAACAAGGTCAAGGCTTGGAGTTTCTAAATCAGGCAACAGATGTTAAGAATATCTGGACTCCTTACGGAGATTGATAAGAGGTAGTTTTTCACAGACAATAAAAAACCCGGAATTGAACCGGGTTTTTTATTAAATATTTTAAA
>JAGRJO010000028.1 GCA_020442725.1 Lysobacterales bacterium | reverse complement strand
CTTCTAATGAATGGTGGAATATCGAAGACCAACTGTTGCTGGAATCTTATTTGAATGAGGTGAAAAAACAATAATCACCCCATTTAATTTTTCTAAAATCTTAATACTGCAAGAATTCTTTGTTGAACCTGCTCAATCCCACCTTGGCCGAGGATTTCACTTAAAATTCCGTGCTCTTTATATTTATTTTCTACAGGAGCTGTTTGGTTTTCATAAACCTTGATACGGTCACGAACCACTTCTTCAGTATCATCCGAACGCCCTTCCAGTTCAGCGCGTTTGGCAATTCTGGCGACTACTTCCTCAGGGTCGACCTCAATTAAAATCGCGTGTTCAGCAGGCATGTTGATTTCATGCAATAAATTGTCCAGCATATCAGCCTGTACCAGATTTCTAGGGAAACCATCCAGAATAAATCCGCTTTTGGCATCATCTTCTTCTAATCTTTCTTTCAACATTCCAAGTACAATATCATCTGAAACCAGCTGACCTTTGTCCATTACAACTTTTGCAGCTTTACCCAATTCGGTCCCTGCAGCAACTGCTGCTCTTAATAAATCACCGGTAGATATATGCGGAATATTGAATTCTTCTTTTAATATTTTAGCTTGTGTGCCTTTTCCTGAGCCAGGCGCGCCCAATAAAACCAATCTCATTTATAGAATCCTGTGTTATATTAGATAGTGCTTATAAAAGCGATTCGGGTGTGATAAAGTAACGCCTGAGGTTCAGTAAGTCAACCTTTTAGCCACAATTGCCAGGTTTTTAACAACTAAAAATGAGTAAACACAATGACAAAAAAGAATGCCCTTTACTGCCAGTCCGGCGGAGTGACTGCTGTTATCAATGCAACTGCCTGCGGAGTTATTGAGACAGCAAGAAAATACAGCGACAAAATCGGCACGGTTTACGGAGCCAAAAACGGTATCATCGGAGCATTGCGTGAAGAGTTAGTCGACACCTCCTTTGAGTCTGCGGAAGATATTGCTGCGCTCAAACACACACCCGGAGGAGCTTTTGGTTCATGTCGTTTTAAACTCAAAGATATGCAAGAACAAAGAGCAGAATACGAGCGTCTGATTGAAGTTTTGAGAGCCCATAATATTGGTTATCTTTTTTATAATGGTGGAGGCGATTCATCTGACACAGCTTTTAAAATTTCTAAAATGGCGGATGAAATGGGGTTTCCAGTCAACTGTATCGGCGTTCCCAAAACCATCGATAACGATTTACCGATCACCGACACCTGTCCCGGCTTTGGAACCACAGCAAAATACATCGCGACATCAATCATGGAAGCGTCGCTGGATGTGGAATCGATGGCTGAAAGCTCCACCAAGGTATTCATCATGGAAGTGATGGGTCGTCATGCCGGCTGGATTGCGGCAGCCGGAGGACTGGCAGGTAAAACTCACGATGAACCACCGCAAATCATTTTGTTCCCTGAGATTCCATTCGATAAAGAAGCCTTTCTGGCGAGAGTCAAATATTCGGTTGAAAGCTATGGTTATTGTTCAATTGTTGTTTCTGAAGGTGTGCAGGACGCTGACGGTAAGTTTCTGGCTGATGCCGGAACCGTCGATGCTTTCGGACATTCGCAATTGGGTGGAGTTGCGCCTGTGATTGCTCACATGGTCAGAGAAAATCTCGGTTACAAATATCACTGGGCGGTTTCCGATTATCTGCAAAGGTCCGCCAGACACTTAGCATCTCAAACTGATTTTGAACAAGCCTATGCCGTGGGTGCCGCTGCGGTAAAATTAGCAATTGAAGGGCAAAACGGCGTTGCTCCAGTTATAAAACGTCTTGCTGATAAACCCTATCAGTGGGAAATCGCTACAGCACGACTGGCAGATATGGCAAATGTTGAGAAAATGTTGCCAAGAGATTTTATTACCGAAGACGGATTCGGGATTACGGAAAAATGCAGAACCTACATACAACCTTTAATAGAAGGAGAAGCCTACCCTCCTTATGAAAATGGTTTGCCAAAATACATCCGTTTACAGAAAAATATGCTTGATAAAAAACTTCCGAAATTTGATATTTAACCTCTGTAATGAAAACAATCGGATTACTAGGTGGAATGAGTTGGGAGAGCACAGTAGAATACTATCGCCTGATTAATGAAGGAATCAAGAGTAAATTGGGTGGCCTGCATTCAGCACAAATTGCGATGTATAGTGTTGATTTTGAACCAATCGAACAGCTACAAAAGTCCGGTGAATGGGAATCCTCTGGTGAAATTTTAGCGGATGCTGCAAAGAAAATTGAATCTGCAGGAGCTGATTTTCTGCTAATCTGCACAAACACCATGCATAAAGTTGCTCAGCAGATTGAAGCAGCTATTCAGATTCCGCTCATCCACATTGCAGATGCAACCGCGGAAGAGTTAATAAAAAACAATATGCAGTCTGTTGGTCTTTTAGGGACAGTTTTCACTATGGAACAGGATTTTTATAAAGGTCGTTTACAGGATAAATTCGGACTGAATGTGGTTATTCCTGAAAAAGCTGACCGAGAAATTGTCCATAAAGTGATTTATCAAGAATTGTGTCTTGGAAATGTTCAAACAGATTCTCGCAACGAATATCTCAGAATCATCAAGGATTTATCAGAACAAGGAGCACAAGCTGTGATTTTGGGTTGTACTGAAATCGGCATATTAGTGAAACAATCTGATACAGAAATTAAGTTGCTTGATACCACAGCAATTCATGCCCAAAAAGCCGTTGAGATGGCTATCAGTTAAGTAGAAATTGCCCGAATTATTCAATTCGGGCAATTCAATCCATAGATTCTATTTATAAGGTTCCGGTTTTGGCGTTGAGGGCACAGATGGAGGAAGCTGTGGCAAATCAAACGATGGTTGCTCACCAGTCAGAGTTTTAAGGAATGCAACGATTTGTTCAGTTTGTTCCTGACTAAATTCTCTTCCGAGCTGGATTTCACCCATGACATTGACCGCTTTTTCCAAGGAATCAACAGCACCATCATGGAAATACGGATAGGTTAGTTCGATATTTCTCAATGTCGGAACTTTGAAAAAATACTCTTCAGAGTCATTATTGGAAACAGCCGCCCGACCAATGGCAGGATTCGATGTTTGGTATTTTTTAATCAAGCCCATTTTTTGGAATGAAGTTCCACCCAAGGCCTCTCCGTTATGACAACCGACGCATCCGCTGTTTTTGAAAAGCTGATAACCTGCCAATTCTTTTTCAGAAATTGCATTTTTATCACCAAGCAACCATTGATCAAAACGAGAACCAGGGGTTACAAGTGTTTTTTCAAATTCAGCAATAGCGGATGTGATATTTTCTGTGTTGATGTTACCATTATCAAAAACTAACTTAAATTCACTCACATAGCCCGGAATACTGCTGATAACATTGATAGCCAGCTCATGAGTTGATGCCATTTCACCCGGATTTGCAATCGGTCCTCCGGCTTGCTCTTTCAAATCTTTAGCTCTGCCATCCCAGAATTGAGCAATGTTAAAACTGGAATTTAAAACCGTTGGTGCATTAATTGGACCTTTATGCCACGCATGACCGATTGAAGTCGGCAGATTATCTGTTCCGCCCATACTTAGGTTGTGACAAGAGTTACAAGATATAAATCCAGATTTAGACAACCTTGGATCAAAATATAGTTTCTTCCCGAGTTCCATAAGTGCTAAATTGATGTCATTGGCAGGTTGAATTGGTTTCACTGGTTCTGCAGACCATGCAATATTTGAGATTAAAATAGTGGTTATTGCTATAATTTTGGATTTCATGGCTCTTTCCTTTTTATTATATTAGAAAACTCTAATATAAGGTTTGGAGTGAGATTTTCCAATGTTTTTTACAAAATTACTGAATATTTTTATGGCTTAATTAAAACCTGAGCGAACCAATCGCTTGAATGGTTTCCAACTAACAATAATCAAAGCCAGCCAAATTCCTCCAAAAGCAACTTGATAACCAAAAGTAAAGTCTTCGCCATAAAAAATAACCGCAACCAGAAAACTTAAAGAAGGACCGATGTATTGCAAAAAACCGATGAGTGTTAAGGACAATCTATGTGCAGCGTAATTAAAACTAACTAAAGGCAGGACCGTTACAAGACCGGCAAAAAACAGAAGTGAATATATAAGATTTGTCGGTGTTACATAATTTGACTGTGGAGCAAAATACAAAAGATAAACAATAGCCGGAATGATTAGTATTAATGTTTCCCAAAACAGACCAATCAATGGTCTGACTTGAAGTTTTTTTCTAATTAAACCATATAACCCAAAAGTAATTGCCAAAAATAATGCTATCCAGGGTGGTTGCTTGAGGTAAATTCCCAGATAAATTGTTACTCCGCTGGCTATAAGAACCGCAACAACTTGAGGCTTGCTCAGTCGTTCCTGGAGAAACAGCATTCCAAGTAATATGTTTATCAAAGGATTGATGAAGTATCCAAGTGACGTTGCCAGAATTTGATCGTGAGTGACCGCCCAAACAAAAACTACCCAATTGCTGGAAACCAAAAGTCCGCTGATACACAGCACCAAAAACTGTCGAGGTGAAATCTTCATCGCTTGGAAGAGTTTTTTATGATCTCTGATAAGCAGGAAAACAAATAAAAAAAACGCTCCCCAAATAATCCGATGTGCAATAATTGAAATCGCCGGAACTTCCTTGAGAAATTTAAAATAAACAGGTGCTATGCCCCAAAATAAGAAGCAAAATACTCCGGCAGCCAAGCCTTTTTGATGTTCATTCAAAGACATCAGCGGATTGTAACTGATGTCTGAATGAAGTGTTACAAAAAACTAATAAAGCAGAACTACATGATGTGGCTCTGCAATGAATACTTATTTTTCACAAGTTAAGTTTTCTGTAGATTCTGGATTATTTGGGTCATTCGGATCTAGCCCCGTACCATCTCCTTCGCCTTGTGAAGTTGGAAATATTAAATCAAAGATAGATTTATGTTCAGGTTGGCAATCATTGATTAAGGTAGAGTTTTCAGGATTGTTGGGGTCAAGGCCGGTTCCATCTCCCTCTCCTGCATAGACAGATGTGTTAGAAATTAAAAAAAAATAGAATTAGTGTTTGCTTTTTCATGGTTTATACCTCTTTTTCATTGTCAAAAATAAAAGTTGAAATCCCAATCTCGTTATTTAGGTCTTCAACTTCCTTTGGTGTGAGATCCGTCTCTTCGTAACTATCAATTAGTGCTTGATATTCACGAAAATGCTTCCTTGTTAACTCTCTTAACTTATCCGTTAGTTTTCTCCTATTTTCCGGTTTTATCAATGTAGAAAAATATGATGCCTGGAATAAGGTTTCTTCATTAGTTTTTGCATGATAATTGTGCTGAATTGTGTTAGACATCCTCGCCATACTTATCGCAAGCGTGTTTATTATTGATGCTTTATCACGCAATCCTTTTCTACCTAATGAGCTTATAAACTGTATATACTCACCTTTCTTTTTTACTTTTCCTGATGAAATCAGAATATCTAAGACCGTTTTTGAGGTGATGATATTATCTTGTGGTTTAACCCTGTTAAATGTCGATGTGTAAGATCCAAATTTTCCATAGATTGGAATAAGTCCATCATCATATTTTTCTGAAAGTTTATGTAACTCAGCAAGCAATACAGTTTGATGCATGAACTTACTATTGCTTTTAGAGTGTGTTTCTTTTTCTTCCAGGTATTTTTTTACTATGTGCCTGGAGAATCCGGTTGTTAGATAGACTGAGGATTTAGTTTTGGTTTGTTCGTAAGCATGGGAGATGTAGTGAGAAATAAAATCCTCAACTACATCATTTCCATCTATGCCTAAGTCGAATAATAGAGAACTTAAACTTTTATAGAAATTCGTGGGTAGTTTGGACTTTTCAAATTCTTGAGAAGTAAATATGTTCTCCATGTGAATAATTTATCGCAACTTTTTACGATAGTCTATCAATTTTTATAAAAAAACACCAAAAAATATAAAAAATTTAGCTGAAATCGTGATTTTTTTGAAAAAAAGGAGGTTTTGAACCTTTTCTGGCTCAACTAACAGAGTTAAAGTGAGGTGGTAAAGTTACGATCTTATTTCTTTTGAATGCGTTGCAGTATCTGATTTCTTGCTTCCAGTAAAATTGAGTCTTTATCCAGATTACTAACAATTTCTTTAGCGATTTTTTTAGGACCTTGTTTGCCCCATGATTTACCTCGAATGAAATATTGCTCTGCAATTTTTCCAACCAGGTAGGTTGCGTAGTAGGCAAGAGCTCCTTGCGTTCCTGCCGTTAACGTGGTGGAAAGACCAGCACTCATGGTTTTTAAAGCAGAAGAAAGTAAATTGACTCCCCAAACAGCTCCCATCAGAGCCGCAATTTGAGCCATGATTGTGAGTGCCAGTTTGGATGCTTCTTTACCCACAATCGGTAAACCGTAAACTTGAGACAGTTTACGAATCATAGCGACATCCAGTCCGGCTGCAATCAGCAAATCGGCAACAGGCACAGGATTAAAAGCCACACCAACACCTTTGGCTATGCTATAGGTTGTGACGACTTTTTCGGCAGCATTAGCTTTTAGTTTGGTTATTTTTTCACCAATTTTGCCGGAAATTTCACCGGCGAATATGCTGGCATTGAGCGCTGTCAGAGTTTTCCCATCTTTCTCGAGAATATCCCAAATGCGTTGTTTAACCTCGTTGACATCAATTTCGGGAATCACTTTTTCGCGAGTTTGCTGACCGTGTTGATCTTCTTTGATAAATATCTGAGGATTTGGATCAGCACTTGAGAATACGATGTTTTCCTCAGAAACAATTCCTGAAGTTTTTTCTTTCAATGATAATTTCAGATCTTTGAGCTCGTCATCTGTGTATAAGTCTGATTTATTCAGAACTAAAATAATTTGGATATTGGGTTGCGAGATTAGTTTCAACTGCGCAAGCTGAGACTGCGTAATGTCGCCATCAACAACAAACAAAATAATATCAGCAATTTCTGCCGTTGCATGAGCCAATTTTTCTCGCTGTTCACCGGTCACTTCATCGGTACCGGGAGTATCAATAACAACCATAGATTGTTCGTTGTATTGATTCCAGCTCAGGCTTTGTTGAGTTTTTGTTTCGCCGTGTAAAGGACTGGTTTTGAATGCTTGTTTGCCAATCAAAGCATTTAGAAGCGAAGACTTTCCCGAACTGACTTTTCCAACGGCAACAATATGAACTTGCTGCTTTTCTAATTTATCAATGAGATGTTGAACTTGTTGGTACTCCTCACTCAGTTGCATACGAACACTTGCAGGAATATGTTCATCATTAAGCAACTCTCTGAGACTGTCCAGAGTTTTATCCGTTGCACTATCGGCAACTGTCTCATTGATATTTTTGGGCTTATTTGTCGATTTTGAGCGCCATTTTCGCCAAATCTTTTGCCAGCGTTTGTGCAGGTCCAAGTAAGTTTTCCTCAAATTTTTGTTGGGTTGCGACAGCATCCAGCTTTCCTAAAGTGGATACAGACTCAAGTACGGCATTTCCCAATGCGTTAAAAATCATTCCATAAGAGACGGCATGGGTGACGCCTCCGACAGCTGTTCCCACACCCGGAAAAGCCTTTAAAGCATTTCCGGCAACAGCGAGTATTAAGGACACAGATGTTCGTAATTTTCCGCCGGTCATGCGAATGATTTGATCGATCTCCATTTGTTTGGGTGAAATCTGATACACACCACAAATATTCTGTATCATTTTAGTTGCCAATGTTCCCTGAATGACAATGTCCGAGCCCGGAGCAACTGAAGCCATAGCACCGAAAACAGCTTTTTTGGTGTAATCATTGATAATATTAATGCCGGTTTGTTTGTTAAATTCTGACTCAGCATCATTGAGCTTTTTCTGAGTCAGCATCAGCATAGATGCATCTCGAAAACGATGTAAGATCTCAGGGTTATTGGCAACAACCTCTTCAATAGAGCATAGCAACGGTTTGATATTTGCTTCACGAGTAACCACCGATTTATGTTGTTTCCCTTTAGAATCCTGATAAACCAGTGTTTCCATTCCGCCTGTCGAAATAATGGCAACCGGATATTTTTTCTCTGTTTTTACCTTTAACTCTTCAACAATTTGAATTTGTTCTGAGTCAGAATATCTGTCCGCCTTGTTAAAGGCAATGACCATTGGCTTTTTAGTATTTCTCAGTTTACTAATCACTCTCATCTCAGTTTGAGTCAAATCCGAATCGGTTAAAAAAACCACAACATGCGCTCGTAAAGTTTCCTCTATAGCCAGTTTTTCAGATTCATCATCGAAATCATCAAGACCGGGTAAATCTATAATTGCTAAATTTTTATATTGATACACCTCAATGGACTTGGTTGTTCCGCCTAAAACATGAGTTTGTATCTGTTGCTCAGGCAATAAAGATTTAATAAAGCTGCTTTTACCGGAAGAAACCGTGCCGTAAAGTGCAATATAGAAATTTTCTTTACTACGCCGTTTGTCTAACTCTTGCAGTTCCTTTTCCGCTTCTGTAACATCAACACCTCTTTGAGCTTGTTGTATTAAACTCTCACGCAATGACGATTCATCAATGGGCTTGAGCTTTTGTTGTTTGACAGGTTTGGTTCTGACAAAAACAAAATAGAGATAAACCACCAAAAATGCAACCAGCATTATGACACATGCATAAAGAACCGAAACCCAAAGCGGTGCTTCTTGCAGATAATGCCAGATGCTCAGCAATTTTTCAGTTACAAGCAGAACTAGCAACAAAACAGCTATGGCTACTATGCCAATCAAAATGGTAAAAATTGATTTTGAGTTAAATTTCAATTTAAACTTTCATGCAAAAACATTATTATGTGTTTTTTAACAGTTTTTTTAAAGTGAAAGAAGTCATGAAGCATAGTTTGGTTGTTTTACTCATTATATTTGTCTCTGCCTGTGGAAAAAACACTATCAGTTACCAGGAAATCGGTGAAAGAACACACCAAAGTAAAGAAGTTGCTAAAAAATTTGGTATGCAGTTGAAAGCTAAACTTCAAGCAGCAATGAAAGAAGGTGGTCCAATCAATGCCATTTCAGTTTGTAACGAACAAGCTCCATTGATAGCCAAGCAATTATCCGACGAAACTGGTTGGGATATTCACAGAACCAGTCTTAAACCTAGGGCAACACAACCGGATGTGTGGGAAAAATCAATGCTTGAAGATTTTGAGAAAAAGTTATCTAAAGGTGATTCATTCGATATGCTTTTTGCACAAGATGTTGTCAAACATAACGATAAAGCCAGTTTTCGTTTTATCAAAGCAATAGAAACTGAAAAGGTTTGTTTGGTATGCCACGGAGAAAACATTGCTGATCCAATCAAAACAAAGATTTCAGAACTGTACCCAAATGACGTGGCAACCGGCTTCAAAGAAGGCGATATTCGCGGAGCATTTAGCATTATACAACCGCTGGAATAGACGATAAATGAAAGTTCTGGGAATCGAAACGTCCTGTGATGAAACAGGTATTGCTATTTATGACACCGAGAAAGGTTTAATTGCCGATCAGCTTTATTCACAAATTGAGTTGCATGCTCAATTCGGAGGAGTTTTCCCGGAAGTTGCTTCCAGAGATCATATCAAGAAAATTGTCCCATTAATCCAAAATGCCTGCCAACAAGCGGGTATTAACCTAAGTGATTTAGATGGAATCGCATACACAACCGGTCCAGGGCTAATTGGAGCATTGCTTGTTGGCTCAAGTGTTGGTTGTTCATTGGCTTGGGCTTTGGATTTACCTTCTGTTGAGGTTCACCATATGGAAGGGCATTTATTGGCACCGTTGTTGGATGATGAAAAACCGAAGTTTCCCTTTGTTTGTTTATTGGTTTCCGGTGGTCACAGCATGTTGGTTGATGTTCAATCCATTGGCAACTATCAAATCTTGGGTGATACCCTTGACGATGCGGCGGGAGAAGCTTTTGATAAAACCGCAAAGTTATTAGGATTGGGTTATCCCGGCGGTAAAATTTTAGCTGAACTCGCAGAAAAAGGAGATAAGAAGCGATTTAAGTTCCCTCGCCCGATGATGAATCGTCCGGGATTGGATTTTAGTTTTTCGGGATTAAAAACAGCGGTCAGGCTCACATGGATGGAAGAAATCGAACATCCGCAGTTTAATAAAGAAAAAGACGAAGAAAAACTCAAACAAGACATCGCAGCCAGCTTTCAAGAAGCGATTGTAGATACATTAGTTAAAAAGTGCCAAAGAGCTCTCAAACAAACAGGTTATAAAACTCTGGTCATTGCCGGAGGTGTGAGCGCGAATATCGAATTGCGTTCACGATTAAAACAAATAGAAAGCAAGCTAAAAGTATCCGTATCATTCCCGCCACTCAAATACTGTACCGATAACGGAGCAATGATTGCTCTTGCCGGTGCATTAAGATTACAAAGAAAACAAGAACATAACAATAAAATCAGAGCCTTTCCAAGATGGAGCCTTGAAACATTGCAAAAAGCATAAACCGACCTAATGAGCCTTAATAATCAAACTCGGCAACAACAGGAGTGTGATCAGATGGTCTTTCCCACTTGCGTGGTTCAACATCAATATAGGCAGAAGTCAGCATTTCCGACATGGTTTCGCTGGTGAGAATTAAATCGATTCTCAATCCCATGTTTCTTTGAAATCCACCCATTCGATAATCCCACCATGAATAAAATCCGGCTTCATCATGCATAAGGCGGAAACTATCATCAAACCCCAAATCAAGGATATCATTGAGTTTCTGTCTTTCATCATCAGTACAAAGAATCTTGTTTTTCCAGTAGATTGGGTCGTGAACATCACGGTCATCCGGTGCGATGTTGAAATCCCCCAAAACCACAACATTCTCATAGTCCTGCATTTGTGACTCTATGAACTCTGTCACTTTCGACAGCCAATTCATTTTGTAGGTAAATTTATCCGAACCAGGTTCTTTACCATTGACTACATACAAATTAATAACACGAATGTCATCAATAGTTGCTGCCAGAATCCGGCGTTGAGGATCATCTAAGCCTTCAATATCTGTTACAACATCGCTGGCAGGAGATGAACTGATAATTGCAACTCCGTTGTAAGTTGGTTGCCCTGAGTAAACCACATGAAAACCAGCATCAGTTATTTCTTTTTCAGGAAAATTTTCATCTTTCAACTTGGTTTCTTGAATCGCTAAAACATCGGGTGAGTTTTCACCGCACCATTGTAAAACATGTTCAAGACGGACTTTCAGAGAATTGACATTCCAGCTGACTATTTTCATATATGAATTTTTTTTTAACTGTGCCAACTTTATCACAAATTCATTTTTTATAAAATAATAGGATAAAAAGCCGTTAAAGGTGGGATATAACTTATTAAAACATTTGCAGTGCATTGCCTGTCAAGGATGGCTTATGTTGATTTGAACCCCATTAGAGCAGCTATGGCGAAGACCCCGGAACAATCCTTTTACACATCCATTCAAGCCAGAATCAGGAAAAAAAGTCTTGGTTACTAGGGTTTTCAGAAAGAGAAATCCCCTTTTATTTATCCGACTATCTGGCTTTGGTTGATACTACGGGACGAGCCGTTTTGGAAAACAAAAAGGGATTTATATCTAATGAGATTCCTGATGTTTTTGAACGACTGAATCTTCATTCAGACACATTTCTTGATGAGTTAAAAGCTTTTCGAACCAAACATAAAACCGCTGTTGGGACACTTCAACAACAGAGGGATTTTTGTAGTTCAGTTGGTAAATCTTTTAGGTTTGGAGTTGAACTGAAACTTCAGTTTGAATAGTTAAAACTCACAACTTTTCAATCCGGCTTTCTCTAGCTGGGGGACAGTTACGTTTCAAATAAGGCAAATCCCACACAAATCCTAAAAACACACCCCAACAACAAAAATTCATAGAAAAATCCTAAGGAAAACCGACTGATATTATAGAAATTTAGCCAGTTATCGCATAAAAAACTTTTTTAACAAATACGTAACAAATGCGTGTCCCATATTATTCTTGGAAATTTATTCAGGCCTTTGCTACTCTACTTCAAAGACCTGAAATCAAAATTAAATTAAGATGGTAATTATTAATTGATATAGCACTCTAGACCACTACCAAAAATTCTGTCATATACTCCAACTGTACCGAGAGCATCAACGATTTCTCCTTCGACCTCCGTATTATGTCCGGTGTCTCCTGGATATCCAAAAAAACCACCATCAGAATCTTGTAGTGTTAACAGCCATTCTTGCCCCAATTGAATTGCAGGAAGATAATTTTTGTTTGGTAATCTTTCATTAGCTTTGATAAGTGCTATTATTGCATAGGCAGTGGTTTGTCCATCTTTATCTGATTCACTAGGTGCTGCTAAGTTAGAGTGCCAATACCACGAACCATCGGCATTTTGCTGACTTGCCAAATAATCCGCCAGAGCTTCTAACGAGTCAATTCCATTAATTCCACCATGTAATGGAGCATTAATTGCCGCGAAACTCAATCTATTCACACTAGCTAAGCCAATAGCTCCACCAGTCACTCCAATCAAGTCACTATAAACATTATCAGGATCCGTGTTATCGAGTGTTCCAAGACCTCTGTAAATTGCATTCTCAAACATACCACTCTGGATGTTGCGACAATGTCTTTGAGAAACCAGAATTAGATCAGTAAACTCCCACGGGCGCAAATTAACCCATGCTCCTGTACGAGCAGATTCAACAGAAGCAATCCATTCCTGAGTATCCATATCAGAACCACTCCCATAAGTGCCTGCTTCAAGTGCACTGAAAAAACCGGATTCAGTAAAATCTTGATAAATAGAATCCCCGCTTTCATGTGTTAGATTCCAAAGCCAGAATGGGGTCATTGTACCAAATCTAGGGGTATTGTTCGCATATTCGAAAGAGAGATTGTAGTCCCCTGCTTTCAACATGCTATCCATAAATACTGGAAGCTCAGTGTTTTTCCATGCGTGTCGAATTGCACGCATGATTGGTCCTGTTGTATTTTGAGGACTGGGACTTGCACATGTGTCATGTGGCCACCCGAATCCTCCATCAGGACACTGTTGAGCAGTAATGTGAATTGCAGCATTAAGAATTACATCTCCATCTGGAGCCTGTGGATTCCACATTGGCTGACTGTAAGAATTAACTATTTCCACTACAGGATTATGATGGGAAGCAATTGGATGAATCTTTATATTTTCATCTGCCTGACATGAGAACGTAGCTAAAAGAGATATCAAAAAAGTTTTATGTAAACGCATATTTTTTCTCATAAGTAAACTCATCAATACCATACATGAACTGTGATGTAATTAACAAGCCTTAATTGAAAATAATGTCAAAAAAGGCATTAATCATGAACAGCCTTGTCCAATATGAAATGAGCCTGAAAGTATCATAGAATTTAAATCTGATTCATGATTGAACAATGAGAACAATCATGAAATTAGATGAACTAAAAACAATCAAACAACTTTCAACTTTCCAAGTCAATGGGGTCAGAGTCATTAATTTTTACTTTCGAGATATTTCTTCGACTTTCTATCGCCACCCTTTGGAATTGGTGATACCCTTCTTCCCATTTGCAATTCTATTTGTTGTTTAAATTTAACATCTCCAAACACACATGCTTAAATCAACGACTCTGACCTCATTGATTCAGATGAAATCTTCAAAAATGGTTTTGAATCATTGAACCTTGTATAGATTTATTGTGTCGAAGCAGCATGAATAAGATATTTTTAATGCTGCTTCTGCCTTTTTCGATTCTCGCGCAATCCAGTTTAGTCGATTCCGCCAAAGAGCGTCTTAATCATTTCGTCATTTACGATGGAAGTTATCAAAGAATTGCTTATCCCAATGGCGATGTTGATGCCAATAAAGGAGTTTGTACGGATGTGGTGATTCGCAGTTATCGTGCTTTAGGTGTGGATTTACAGCAATTGGTTCACGAAGATATGAAACAAAATTTTTCAGCTTATCCCACAATTTGGGGATTAACCCGACCTGACTCCAATATCGATCATCGCCGAGTTCCCAATTTGGAAACATTTTTTAAAAAACATGGCGAATCACTTGTCAATTCGCAAAATCCAACTGATTACAACCCCGGGGATTTGGTTACTTGGCGTTTGGATAACAATCTGCCACACATAGGTATTGTTAGTGACATCCCATCCGAAGCAGACCCAAACCGCTATAAAATTGTTCATAATATCGGTTTAGGTCCAAAGCTGGATGATATGTTATTTGATTATAAAATAGTCGGACATTTTCGTTACAAGCAATAACTACTTTCTCCACTCCAACGTAACATATCCCGACGCTCCCGGCGTGTTGTAGCCATTAACCAGCTGATACTCTTCATCAGTCATATTTTCAAGTCGGAGAGCGAGTTTCCAGTTATCATTAAAACGATAAGCAGCCCTTAAATCAATAACGGTATAATCTTGCAAAGTCACACCGTAGTCCTCTCTTTGTGATGCATAACGCAGAGAAGAGCCTATTGAAAAGTTATTTAAATATCTATCAAAACTGATATTTAGTTTTTCATCAGGGCGGCGCAACAAAGCTTCTCCTGTATCTTTATTTTCAGCATCTTGAATCGTCGCATTGGCGTTTAATGACCAGTTTTGGAAATTCAATCCATAATTGATTTCCAGCCCTTTAATTCTGGATTCTAAGATATTTACCGGCTTGAAAGTCGGACCTTGATAGTCAAACAAGTTATCAATTTCATAGTGGAATATATTGATTGCTAAATTTTGATGAACTGACAATTTAGCTTTCAAACCAATTTCAAAATGAGTTGATGTTTCGGGTTTTAAGTCAGGATTGCCTTCAAAACTATAAAAGTTCACAAACTCATCCAACTCCGGCGAGTAGATAATCAATTGTCCTGATGGTGAATACAAAGCATTCATATCCGGTGCATGAAATGCCGTTCCGGCTGAAAAATTGAATCGAACCTTGTCATTAAATAAATAAGCCCAATCCAAATTGGCAGTCGTATCAGCTCCGTAGGTATTGTTATCATCATATCTTGCACTCATTGACAATGTGCTTTTTTGGAAGTTACCCAACCAATTGGCAAAAACAGCTTTATTTGTACGAGATTCGGCATAATTGAAGGGACTCACCAAATGATGAATATAGCGCGCATCTTCCTCTTTGTATGAGAGACCAAGCCCGACTTTATGATTTTCTATTTGTTTGTTAGCCAACCAATCAACACTCAACCGTTCAGTATTGTAACCATCTGAAAAAACTTTGGTATCGATGGTATTTTTATTTCTGCCAATAGCTATTTCAGATTGCCATTGAGAAAAAAGCTCTCCTTGCCAAACCAAACGACTCACTTGTTCCGTATTTTTAGA
>JAGRJO010000289.1 GCA_020442725.1 Lysobacterales bacterium | reverse complement strand
GTCATCGAAACCTTTGAAGAAATCCTCAAAGAAAAAGATCAGGCAAAAGGCGTAAAAATTACTTATGAACCCAAGTTTTTAAGACATTTTACCGCACATTTTGAGAGATTAACTTAGTTATAGTTCATCAAAACAAAAACCAGTAGCAATAAATAAAACAGTTTCCTTGTTTACAATTGAGAATCCAATTTAATTGTGTAACAATTCCGTTTTAGCAAAATATGATGTCATTATGAAGAAAGTTGCTTTGGTCATGGGCTCTCAATCGGATTGGGCAACCATGAAGGAATGTGCCAAACTCCTGAACGATTTAGGAATTGAGTTTCATCAACAAGTGGTTTCTGCGCACCGAACTCCACAATTAATGTATGATTTTGCCAACTCGGCAGAAGATAATGGTTATGAAGTAATCATCGCTGCAGCCGGTGGTGCGGCACACTTACCGGGAATGATTGCTGCGATTACACATGTTCCAGTTATTGGTGTGCCAATTAAGTCCAGCAATTTAAACGGAATTGACTCCTTGCTCTCAATTGTGCAAATGCCTGCCGGTGTCCCTGTTGCAACCATGAGCATTGGCGTTGCAGGCGCAAAAAATGCAGCTTTGTGTTGTGCATCCATTCTTGCCAATGGTGATGATGATATTAAATCAGCACTAAAGAAATATCGAAACAAACAAACCCAAAAAGTCTTAGATCATCCTAATCCTGAAAAGTAATTATGAATAAATTTCCTACCATTGGTATTCTTGGCGGCGGTCAGTTGGCACAAATGCTGGCACTGGATGGCTACCCCTTGGGATTCCGTTTTGTGTTTTTTGATCCGACCAAAGATGCCTGTGCCGGATTGGTTGGAAAACTCATTGTAGCTGATTATGACAATGAAATTGCGTTGGAAGAATTTGCTAAACAGTGTGATTTTGTTACTTATGATTTTGAAAATGTGCCCGTCAGCGCCGCTGAATTTGTGGCAAAGAACACTCAGGTTTTTCCTCATCCTAGTGTTCTTGAAGTGGCACAAGATCGTCTGAAAGAAAAAGTTCTGTTTCGTGAACAGCTTAATCTTCCGGTTGGGGATTTTTACGCAGTTGACAGTTATTCGGAGTTATTATTTGCTGTTAAGAGCTGTGAAAATGATGGCTTTTTGAAAACCCGAAGAATGGGCTATGACGGTAAAGGGCAGTACCGCATCACAGCCAAAACAAACCTTAAAGAATTGTGGAGTCAAATTGACGGCGGATCATTTATTCTGGAAAAAGCCGTGCATTTTAATCGTGAAGTTTCGGTAATTATTGCCAGAAATGCACAAGGTGAACATGCATTCTACGAACTTTGCGAGAACAAACACAAGCAAGGCATTTTGACAACAACTTTAGTCCCGGCTGTTGCTAGTGAAAACAGTCCAAAAGCCTTTGAATATGCTCAAAAAATTGCTGATAGACTGAACTATGTTGGTGTCTTAACCGTAGAAATGTTTGAAACTGATGACGGTTTATTTATCAATGAAATGGCTCCACGAGTTCACAATTCCGGACATTGGAGCATTGAAGGAGCAGTGACCTCACAGTTTGAAAATCATCTTCGTGCCGGATTGGGAGTTCCACTTGGTTCAACGGCAATGCAAAGTGGTTATGCCGCAATGATTAATTGGATTGGCGAAGTCCCGCCTGTGGGCTTTACCAATAAGGAAAAAGATGTTCACTGGCATATTTACGGCAAACAAAATCGCCCCGGTCGCAAAGTCGGGCATTCGACCGTTGTCGCTGACAATGCTGAAGAACTTCATCAAAAAGTGGTTAATCTTGCGAAATTATTAGGAGCGAAGTAACAGTCTAAAAAACCTTTGTTTTCGTCGGACTTGCTCCGAGGATCTAGTCATTTTATTGTTACTTTTCTTTACTCGTGTAAAGCAAAGTAACCAAAAGAAAGCACGCCCCGAACTCTCAGCCGTTGGCTTCCCTCAATATTTCCTCAAATTTGGCGAGGTATTTGAACTCGCTTCACTCAAAAAAGTTTCTGGAAAAAATTTTCACACAAGCCTTTATGGAAGAAGGCGAGTATCAGGACGATACGAGTAAACATAAATACCTCGTATTTCCAAATTTTTCGAAAATATTACGGTGAGAGTTAAGGGGGAATTAAAAAGAACACCGTCATACTGAGCGGAGTGTGCAAAGCACACACTGTCGTAAGTATCTCAAAATGATTCCGTGATTTATAACAAAACAATTGGGTCGTTGGTTTTAACCAACATGTATGGTAGATACTGTCTTAAAGTTCAAGCATTATATCAAATTATTTGTCAGCTACAGAACAACCATGGGGCTCTGCTCCAAACCCCGAAGTATTTATAAAACAAAAGCAAGTTATGTTACAATGTTTATGTGGTACAGGCAGAAGTGCCAATGA
>JAGRJO010000288.1 GCA_020442725.1 Lysobacterales bacterium | reverse complement strand
CCAATGTCAAATATTGATGAATTGCTGGAGATGGATTTTGTCACTCGTAGCAGCCATATTCTTCATCATTTAATTGATGGGGAATTGCCATTGGAGCAAGTTTCGCAAATGGTTGAGCGTGCATTTAATTTTGAAGTTCCGATTGTCAAAGTTGAAAATAATGTGGCAGGACTGGAATTGTTTCACGGACAAACTCTAGCGTTTAAGGATTTTGGCGCAAGGTTTATGGCTCAATGCATCGCAGCATTTAATGACAAAAATCATGTGACTATTCTGACCGCGACATCCGGGGATACCGGTGCAGCAGTTGCTCATGCTTTTTACGATATTGACGGAATCAAGGTTAAAATTCTGTACCCCAAAGGTAAAATTTCAAACTTGCAGGAAAAATTATTTTGTACTTTGGGAAAGAATATCGAAACCTATGCCATCGAAGGAGATTTCGATGATTGTCAGAGAATGGTCAAAGCCGCTTTTGATTCGGATGAAATTCGCCAAAAGCACAATCTGACTTCGGCTAATTCAATCAACATCAGTCGTTTGTTAGCTCAGGTTTGTTACTATTTTGAAATTGCATCCCAATGCAAAGACAAAGAACTGGTGGTTTCCGTTCCCAGCGGTAACTTTGGGAATCTCACCGCCGGATTGATTGCGAAAACAATTGGAGCACCAATCAAACGCTTTGTGGCTGCGACCAATTCCAATGACACCGTTCCGCGATTTTTAATCAATAAAGTCTGGCAACCGAATAAAACAGTCGAAACCGCATCTAATGCCATGGATGTCAGTGACCCGAGCAATTGGCCACGAATTATATCATTGTTTAATGACAACTTGGAAGATTTGAAGTCAGTGATTACCGCTTCTATCAAAACTGATGAACAAACTTTCCAAGCGATGAGACAATTGCAACAGCTGAATTATATTGCCGAACCACACACGGCGATTGCCTATGCAGGACTTGTTGATACTTTAAAAGATGGCGAATACGGCGTGTTTGTTTCAACTGCGCATCCAGCAAAATTTATTGAAACAGTGGAAGAGGTTTTGAGTATCAAATTGCCGGTTCCTGAAGCTCTTGAAAAGGTACGAAATTTACAGAATTTATCAGTAACCATGACCAATGATACAGGTAAATTCAATCAAATGTTGTTAGAATAAATAAGTTATTTTTTAAAATTATTAGAGGAAAATTATGAATAATGTCAGACAAATTCAAACTCACAATGGCGGGTTTCCGGTCAAGACAACGATATTAGTTGTTATTGTACTGTTGTTATTAATGTTCGGAACAAAACTTTACAAAACTGTTCCTGTAGGTCATGTTGCAGTTGCTACACTGTTCGGAAAAATAGTTGATGAAAGCTATCCAGAAGGATTGCATTTTCCAGTCAATCCACTTTTCGAGTGGCATGAATTTGATGTTAGGGAAAAGACTCATTTGGAGAAAGCTCAGGTCCCCTCGCAGGACCAATTACAAACAAACATTGATGTCAGTATTCAATACAGACTAAATGGTGCTGAAGCGGCTCATATGTTACAATCCACTGGTGGCATGCAGCAGTTATTGGATGTACAATTAATTCCGAAATTACGTTCTTTATTGAGAGAACAGGGTAAAACTATCAAAAGAGCAGAAGATTTCTTTTTGGAAGAAACTCAGGATAAATTGCAAACCACAATTCTATCCGGTTTACAGGAGTATCTCGAGCCGAAAGGTGTAAAGGTTTCTGCTGTTTTGATTCGAGACATCACATTGCCGGCGTTTATTTCTAAAGCCATTGAAGCGAAAAAAGAACGGGAACAAGCCGTTGAAAAACAAAAAGCGGAATTGGAAAGATTTAAAACTGAACAACAACAAGTGGTCGCACAAGCCGAAGCTCAACGCCGGGCTGCCGAAGAGTTGGCACAACAGAAAAGAGTTTTGGCAGATGCCCAAGCCTATGAGATTGAAAAAATCAATCAGGCCATTGGTAGTAACCCAAGTTATATCAAGTTGCAATCTTTGGAAGCTCTGAAGAGCATCTCCAAAGATCCGGCATCGAAAGTTTATTTTATTGACAGTAATTCGTCGCAGCCTTTGCCGTTGATGCACTTGTCTGATAAATAAATTTTGAGAGATATATTTTGCTAAATACGGGGTTATTATCCTCCTCGAATGGTCACATATTTGATATATGCTCACATTCTGTGGGGGATAATGCCTTGTCTATAACAAAATCTCTCGTCTCAAAATAACTCAAAACATGGCCCAAACTCTCAGTCGTTGGCTCTTTTGTGTCATCTTCGGGCTTGACCCGGAGATTCAGTGAAACTCTGTCATACTGAGCGAAGTGTGCACAGCACACGAAGTCGAATGTATCTCAAAAAATCGTCATGCCGTTATTTCTGTATCTTTTCTTTGCTCCT
>JAGRJO010000287.1 GCA_020442725.1 Lysobacterales bacterium | reverse complement strand
ATCCTTTTTTTACGAACTTCAATGTTAACTGTTTTTGTTTTTGCACGTACGCCTGTACCACTGGAGATTTTCAGTGTCCCGGTGGATTTCCGCTTTAAGACAACTTTCTTTTTAGGTGTTTCATCCTTGCTTTCTTTTCCATGAGCAGAACGTAAGTATGCTAACAATTGTCTTTTGTCTTCATTACTAATTGTGTCATCTGCACTTTTAACGGATATACCGGCTCCTGACAACTGATCCATCAGTTGTTCAAGCGATATTCCAAGGACTTCTGCTAATTGTTTTACTGTTACTTCAGACATTCTGAACCTCTTTGTTTTATTTATTCTTCCTCTTCAAACCAGTGTTTACGAGCTTCTACGATTAATTGTGATGCTTGTTCTTCTGATAATTCGGAAATTTCCATCAATTCATCTGTTGATAAATCTGCTAAATCATCCCTGGTTGTAATTTGTTTTGACGCTAATGTATATGCTAATTTACTATCCATTCCTTCTAAATTCAGTAAATCATCTGCTGGTTTTGTTTCTTCCAGTTTTTCTTCTTTTGAGATTAATTGCGTCAAAAGCGCATCTCTGGCTCTTTGTCTCAACTCACTCACAACATCTTCATCAAATCCTTCAACTGCTAATAATTCGGATTTATCGACGTAAGCGATTTCATCAATTGAACTGAAGCCTTCTTGTACGAGTATAACTGCCATGTCTTCATCAATATCTAATTGATCCATGAATTTCTCAACAAATTCCATCGCTTCAGACTGATTCTTCTCATCCGCTTGTTCGGATGTCATTACATTAATATTCCAGCCTGTTAACTCACTTGCCAAACGAACATTTTGTCCACCACGTCCAATGGCTTGTGATAATTTATCTTCGGCAACGGCGACATCAATGCTATTTCTGTCTTCATCAACGACTATGGATTCAATTTCCGCAGGCGCCATTGCATTAATGACAAAATGAGCCGGATCTTCATCCCATAATACGATATCAATTCTCTCACCGCCTAGTTCGTTTGAAACTGACATTACACGAGATCCTCGCATACCCACACAAGCTCCAATCGGATCTAGTTTTGGGTCTGTTGAGTGAACCGCTATTTTAGCACGAAATCCAGGGTCCCTAGCAGCTCCTTTAATTTTAATCAAACCTTGATCTATCTCAGGGACTTCTACTTTAAATAACTCAATTAAAAACTCAGAGGCACTTCTTGAAAGAGTCAATAGTGGCCCACGATTATCCTTGTTGACTTCTATAAGTAATCCACGTAAACGATCTCCTCTACGAGTCATTTCTCTTGGAATTGACTGATCCTTCGGAATGATAGCTTCCACTTTATTTCCTAAATCCAGGAAAATATGTCCTCTGTCGACTCTCTTCACTGTGCCATTCAAAACTTCGCCGACTCGATCTTCATATTTATCGACCACTTGCATTCTTTCTGCTTCGCGAACTTTTTGCAAGATAACTTGTTTAGCGGTTTGTGCTGCAATTCGGCCAAACTCAATAGATTCCATTTCTTCTTCTAAAACATCACCGATTTCCACTTCCGGATTGTCTGACTGTGCTTCTGATAACGCAACTTGCTTATCTTCAAATTCCAAATCTTCATCAGCGACCACTTCCCAACGTCTAAAACTACGGTAGTTACCAGTTTGTGGGTTAATTATCACTTTAACATCCATATCTTTACGATGTTTTTTTCGTGTTGCAGACGCCAAAGCTAACTCAATAGCTTCATAAATGACTTCTTTAGTAACATTTTTTTCATTAGACAATGCTTCTGCAACGTATAAAATCTCTTTACTCATTTTTAAACTCCATCAAAAACCAGGAACAATTCTTGCTTTCATAATCGTATCAAAATCAACAATGATTTGTTCACCTTCTGATTCTATTGTTATTTTGTCACCCTCAACAGTGATAATTTTACCTTTAATTTTTCTTCTATTATCAATTTTATGATTCAAATTTATCTTTGCTTCTTCACCAATAAATTGTTCAAATTGTTGTGGTGAGAATAGGATTCTATCCAAACCCGGTGATGAAACTTCAAGAACATAAGCCATTGATATTGGCTCTTCAACATCCAACACCCCTGATATTTCATAACTGACATCTGCACAATCGTCCACTGAGATTCCTTCCGGACTGTCTATATAAACTCTTAATAGAGCATCAGCTTTACGAATTTGGTATTCAATTCCCCAAAATACATAACCCATTGCTGTAATTACAGGTTCCAATAACTCTGTTAGAACTTTTTGCTTCATATTCAGATTAACATTTTTAACAATCAAAAAAGGCTCCCTATGGAGCCTTTAGTAGTAGAAACAAATTAAATTGCCTCATAAAATTTGGTAGCGGGGGCAGGATTCGAACCTACGACCTTCGGGTTATGAGCCCGACGAGCTGCCTGAC
>JAGRJO010000286.1:498-2425 GCA_020442725.1 Lysobacterales bacterium | reverse complement strand
AATGATGAAGTTTCCAAGGTTATTAAGGAAAAGTCTAACTTGGGACAGGGGTTCAGAACTGAAAGCACACAAGAAGTTTAGTATGGCAACCGACATGGATGTGTATTTTTGTGATCCTCACAGCCCTTGGCAAAGAGGTTCAAATGAAAATACAAACAGATTGCTGAGAGACTTTTTTCCAAAGAAAACTGACTTGGGAGGTTATACACAAAAGCAATTAAACGATGTTGCTTCTCGTTTAAACAACAGACCCAGAGAAACCTTGGATTTTCTTTCACCAGCAGTTAAAATGAATGAACTGTTGCAATGACCAGTTGAGGAAGCACAAGCAAAAGTAACGAAAAAAAGCGTCAATCATAACGGTGGGTCAATTTTATTCCCAACCGATGTATTCAGCCTAAACCACCCTGCTATGGAATACCTATCCCGATTCGCGGGTAAAACTTCGTGAGGAAACTCTTCACTGAGGAATATTGCCAGTGTTCCCATTAGTGGGACGACTTTGATTCCATCATGATCTGTTTCATTTTGATAAAGAACTAATTCACCGCCATCTTCATTGCTCCAGCCGGGATTGAGATAGGCTACAACAGATAATATCCGATTCGACTCTCCTTTAAAGGCATCGTAGTGTCTTTTGTAATAATTTCCGGGGTGGTAATGGGCAAAATGGCTTTCAAATGAGAACAGCCCCAGAAAAAGCCTTTGGTTGAGGTATTTTTTGAGTTCATGAGTCCAATTCAGCCAATTTTTCCCGGCTTGTGATTCACCGTGAATCCAACAGATTTCATCAGTTCTGACGAATTTATTTTTATGAAAATCATCGCCGCGGCCAATACCTGCGCGGGTGTATTTTTCATCATCAAGTTCCTGTTGGTGTTGGTAAAGTGGAAGTGCTATTTCGTCCGGTAGAGCCGCCGGGCAAATCGAGTATCCTTGATTGAGCAAATCATCAGCTATGCGTGCGAAAAGACTGTTATCTACAGTGTTATCACTGCCAGGAAAGAGCAGGGGTTTGGCATTCATTAATTTCTTTCAAACAACTGAAGAATAAAGCGATATGATACTCTTTTGATGTTGGAAAGATATAAAAAACATCTTTTCACTCAGTTTTTCAATAAGTAACAGAATTATTGGAAATGCAACACCCATCTTTGCAAGCATATAAAAAAAGCTAACTCTACAAAATCACTGAACCATCAGTGTTGTTTTCAAGAAGTTTCTTCTCCTGATATTCCAGTTTTCGGACTTCTTTCTGATATTGATAGTGCATTTCAGCTTGTTCCATAATATCTTTTTCTTGTAACAAAGCCACTTGCATTTTTCGATACATTTTCAGGGAGTAGAAACTGAAAGGGCTGAAAAACAGTTTAATAATAACCGGCATGAGCTCAATAGCAATAAAAAAGATTTTCAGCATATAACTAAACATGGTTGCCACAACACCATATTCAGGGTCGTTGTGAATTTTTTGTAAAGCCAGATAGCGTGTTAATACGCCTGTTTTTCGTTCAAAGAAAAGACCTTCTTGCTGTAATGTAATGCGAAAATCATCCAGTTTTTGTTGTTTTTGGTCGATTTGAGTGTCGAGAAGTTGTTGTGTTGCAATTAAATCACTATCCAGTTTGATAAGTAGTACATCATTATTACTGTAATTGGTTTCTTTATCAGCCAGAGTATTGCTCATCATTTGAAATTCATTCAGCTTTTCCGTCGCGGTTACAATTTCAGCATCCAATTTGTTGAGTTTGTCTTTTGTATCTGTAATTTCTGCCTCAATAATTGGAATCATCTCTTTAAGTTCGGTGTATGTTTTAACCGCTCTTTTATATTTTGGACCTTCAGTCGGCGGACGACCATCTTGTCCGGTGCGCTCAAGAATCGCTTCATTAAACCAGTACTGATAATCTTTGCGGGTTTTTGACAA
>JAGRJO010000286.1:0-464 GCA_020442725.1 Lysobacterales bacterium | reverse complement strand
AACTTTTTGTGAATTTTGCAATTCTTCCAATGTCACCTGATGATGATCAATACTGTTGGAAATGGTTTCCGAATCATAGGCTTTTTCAGCATTTCTGTATTTTTCCTGCTCGGTTTTGATAGCTGTAATTTGATTTTGAATTTCTTTGATTTTATCCTCACTCAGAGCTACGGAAGTGTCTAGCTCGTTTTCATAAGCTGCCATTCGAGCGAAATATTCCTTGTTGTTTTCAACCACATCTTTTTGAATCTGTTCATCAATGGCGTTGGCTTGCAGAGAAATTTCTGCCAAAGTTGCCAGACCAATGGCAATAATCAGTGAATAGAGAATCCGAGGAATCAGACCAAACATTTTTCGTAACGGAAAACCACCACGAAAAGGGTTCTTCAATGCCCAATCTGAGCCAATAATAGCCTGATCCAGAAAAAATAAAGTCAAGGCAAAGACAAATCCTGAAATCACCG
>JAGRJO010000285.1 GCA_020442725.1 Lysobacterales bacterium | reverse complement strand
AAAAGCGGAGCCACTTGCAGGTCTGGCTCAAGCCAGTTTTATTGCCGGTTCAGCATTCTTTTTGATATTTAATGCTATTGGCAGATTACAAAATCCTCAGCCGCTTGTTCATGGAAATATCAGTATGATTGTGATGATCTTCTCTATTGTTCTTACTTTGTTATTAGTTTTATACCAAAGACACGTTGTAAAAATTACCAACAATTTGGCAATTAAAGCGGATTCATTACATTATGTGAGCGATTTATTAACTAATCTCAGCATATTATTGGCAATTTTCCTCACACTGAAAGGTTATTTATGGGCTGATGCTGTATTTGCATTAGCAATTGCTGTCTATATTTTTAAAAGTGCTTATGAAATTGGTAATGATGCTTTTCATCAACTTATGGATAAAAAATTGGATGATGAAACCGAGGCATTGATAATAAAAGCCATCGAAGAAACCAAAGACGCATTAGGTTATCATGATTTTCGCACCAGACAATCGGGAAAAGATAAGTTTATCCAGTTTCACTTGGAACTTGATAACTCGTTAAGCCTTTTGCAAGCCCACACAATTGCTGATAGTTTGGAAAAGAAACTTTCTGCTTTAATTCCCGATGCCGAAGTTATCATTCATGAGGATCCAATCCATGCAGTAAAAAAATAACCGAGAATACACACAAACTCGGATATTTCTATCTATTTATTCAATCGACTGATGAGTGACTGAACAATTGTCTGACGACGCATGATTTTTTCTTGTTCTGACTTGCTAAACTCTGATAAAGATTTTGTGTTTGTTGGTACTGTAATTTTATCTGCCAAACCTTGATTTGCTTCCTTCGATGTTTTTAAATTTGAACTGCTTGGACCAACTCCGGTTTCAATAAAAGAGCGACTGGCTGTTCTGAAACCTCTAACCGGATAAAATATATTATTGTGACTACCATTTTTGGGATAAAGTTCTGCAACCCCATCAAATTGATTGAGCCCCACATCCAGATAATATGCTAACCAATAGTTATCACTATCATCAACTACTATTAACAATTGGTTACTTTCAGTATCAAACAATGCTGCCATTTCATGATAGTTATAAGCAAAACTTGAACAAAATCCATCAATGGTATTATCCGGGCGACAACCTTCTACATATTTGTCTCTGTCTTCAAAGAAGGTATTATCAAATATCAGCACATCACCATTGAAAGGAAAATCCACACCCGTACTTGAGAAATCAATAACAGCTTGCCATTCACCCAGCATTTTTGTCACTTCATCCCCTAGAATAAAATTAAATCGCTTAATAAATCGTTGCTCACCACGAAATTGGATTTTTCCGGTTGTTTCCGTTAAAAATTCTATTGTTATCGGTCCACCCTCACCAATTAATGTAATTGGTTCGGAATAATCGCAGTCAATGCAAGGTCCGTTATATGTGTAATTCAATTCTGTATCAAATAAAGCGTTACCATCCAACGTCTTGCCGGCTGTGTACCAAGTAGGGACTCCAAACTCATCATAAACATACAATGCAACGAACATAAAGTTATCCTGTATTTCTATTGAATAACCCGTTCCTGGCACTCCGGGGCTAATCCAAAACCCCGATTCCGGAGTGAAACTCTTCGCATTAAGTGATAAAAGCATCATTGTGATTAATAACGTTTTATAAAAAATCCGCATTATTTGCTCCTGTATGTATCAATATTGGTATATTATGCCAAACTTTCTGAATCAAGAATGAACAGATGATAGACATTGGAGCGAATTTAACACACGAAAGTTTCAAAAAAGATATTGAAGATGTCATAAAAAGCGCAGTCGATGCCGGAGTAACAGCGATGATTGTGACTGGCTCGAATGAACAATGCTCCAGAGATGCGTTTACTTTAACTCAGGAATTTCCGGATTATTTATATTCAACTGTTGGCATCCATCCTCATCATGCTGATGAATATACCGGTGAAACGGAAGATCTAATTCTGGAATTAATTAAACACAAAAAAGTGGTTGCCATCGGTGAAACCGGCTTGGATTATTTTCGAGATATTTCACCACGTCCGGCACAAATTTTCTCTTTTGAACAACATATCAAACTGGCAATAGAAACTCAATCACCCATGTTTTTGCATCAAAGAGATTCTCATCCAGACTTTTACCCTATACTCAAAGAACATAGAGACAATCTCGAAAATGTCGTTGTTCATTGTTTTACCGATAATAAACACGCTCTTTTTGATTATCTGGATTTAGACTGTCATATTGGCATCACAGGTTGGATTTGTGATGAAAGACGAGGATTACACTTAAGAGAACTAGTGAAAAACATTCCTTCAAGCCGCCTGATGATTGAAACCGACTCTCCATATCTAATTCCCAGAGATTTAAAATTAAAAACTCGAAGGAATGAACCACAGCACTTACCTCATATTGCTAAAGT
>JAGRJO010000284.1 GCA_020442725.1 Lysobacterales bacterium | reverse complement strand
GATGTTATCATTTGTAGTGCCTGCTCTTTCTCCATGCCATATCCAACCAAGGTTCCGGCAGTGAAAGCCAGATTTCTGCCACTCATTACTGATGGATAACCAAGAGCTGTTGGAACGCCTGCTTTATGCAGCTTAATTGCTGTGATGTAACCATTGTCAACAGAATGATCCGAACGATCCGGCAGTTTGTGTACTCCGTTGACGATAACTGAAACATCGGACTTTTTAAGAAAATCAATCACCGGCTCAACTCCCTGCCCTGCCACTAAAACAATATTTTTCACTCCGGCTTCTTGCAGGAAAGTAATTGATTCTATGATTGCTACAGGGTTATCAGTATGAACATAAACCTTTCTGCTTGATGTAAAAACAGGCTCTACTGCTTTCAGTTTCAAATTATCACTTTGAGATTTTGAGTTAGCTGTATTTTTAGCATCTATAAACAATGATTTAATTGAGTTGACCTGAGTTTGAAATTCTTTATTCTCTTCTTTTTTCATTGTAAAAGTGGAGAAATCAAACCTATTCTGTACATGATTCGGCCAATTAATATGCAATGCATCATCCGCAACCACAGTAGCATCTTCCCAATTCCAGGCATCCAGTTGAACGATTGAAGATAAGCCACTGACCAAACCACCTTGTGGTGTGACTTGTGCCAGCAATATTCCGTTAAATCTCAGAGTCGGAGTGATTTCCGAGTCTGTGTTATACGCTGAAATGGATCGAATATTCGGATTGATTAATCCGGTTTCCGCATCATCTTTTGTCGCCTTAACGGCACCGATTTCGGTTAATCCTAAATTTGTCACAGGCAAAATAAACCCCGGATAAACGTGTTTGCCTTTTAAGTCAATATCAGTTGGTTTCCATGCCATTTTGAAATATCCAACTCGGGTTATCTTACCATTCTCGAAAGCAATGGTTGCATTTGGAAGGTATTGTCCGTTACCCACATGAATGTTCGCATTGTGATAAACCACACTTTCCTGTTGATCTGATGGAGCCGGTGGTAAAGCTGAAACGGCTGCCGAAAATACGATTAAAAATATGAGTTTTTTCATAGCACTTCCTCCGTTAAATATTCATAGCCGGTGATACTGTCACAATGCATTTGTTTAGCCGGTGGTTTTGCAGATGGTTTCTTCGGTTCTGATGATTCATTGATGGCTTTGATAAGACGTTGCCTTTCTTTCTCAATTGATGATTCAATTTCTGTTTGTTGCTCTCTGTCAAACAATAAACGCCCATCAACAAAGGTTTTCTCTGCTATTGCGTAAATGCTTGTTGGGTTATCATTCCAAAGCACAATATCGGCATCTTTTCCAACTTTGATACTTCCCATTCTATCATCCAGATGAAGTAGTTTTGCCGGGTTCAAAGTTACCATTTTCAATGCTTCTTCTTCAGATAGACCGCCATATTTTATAGACTTGGCTGCCTCCTGATTGAGTCTTCTGGACATTTCCGCATCATCGGAGTTGACCGCAGTCGTCACCCCAACCTTGGTTAATATTGTGGGGTTGTAGGGAATCGCATAATTCACTTCCCATTTATACGCCCACCAATCGGAAAAAGTCGAAGCCCCCACACCGTGTTCCAACATCTTATCAGCAACTTTATATCCTTCGAGTATATGTGTAAATGTATTCACTTTGAAATCAAAATCTTCAGCCACATCCATCAACATATTGATTTCTGACTGAACATAAGAGTGACAAGAAATAAATCTTTCGCTGTTAACCACCTCCAAAGTGGATTCATGCATTAAATCTCTTCGAGGTGGCGGTGTCTTTGCTTTCGCTTTTTTACTCAGCTTATTGTAATCCTGCCATTGTTTCTCATAAGCTTTGGCATTTGTAAAAGCATCTCGATAAACTTGCTCAACTCCCATACGGGTGAGCGGATACCTGCTTGAGTTTTCAGAACGTGAGCGTTTGACGTTTTCACCCAACGCGAATTTAATATATTCATCAGCATCTTCAATCAACAACTCTTCACCGACAGCTCCCCAACGCATTTTTTTTTTTTTTTATTGTCCGCCAATTGGATTCGCCGAACCATGTAATAATTGAGCGTCAGTCACACCACCGGCCAAATTCCGATAGATATTAATGTTATCTGAGTCTAAAGAGTCTTCCATGCGAACCATTGATGAATTGACTGCAATGTCATTGACTGACAATAGAGCGATGTGTGAATGCTCGTCAATAATTCCGGCCGTGATGTGTTTTCCGCTGGCATCAATCACTTTATCTGCTTTTACTTTGAGTTTTTGCCCAACATCACTGATTTTGCCATTTTTGATAAACACATCGGCTTCTGTCAGAACTCCATCTGATTCATTAGTCCAGACAGTTGCATTTTTTAGCAAAACACTGCCGTAATCTTGTATCTGATGCATTCCATAAGCTGAAAATGGCTTGGGAATCT
>JAGRJO010000283.1 GCA_020442725.1 Lysobacterales bacterium | reverse complement strand
GTAAATAGCAAAGACTTGACCATAGGCTCTTTGCTCATTTGTAAATCCCGTTGATAGCCGGAAGGTAGCGACATTAAAGATTGAATCTGGCTTATTGAACCTTCAATCACAGATAATGATGCACGCATCAGTTCAACCACATCGGGATTGGCTTTATTCGGCATGATGGATGAACCGGTTGTATAGCTTTTATCCAGTTTTACAAAATTGAATTCATCGGTCATAAACAGGCTCAAGTCCCAAGAAAAACGGCGAATATCCAGCATTACCTGATATATGGTTTGGAGGACAACTAAATCAAATTTTCCTCGTGAGTTTTGGGCATAAACAGGATTAATTTGCACTCTTTCAAATTTGAGTTTTTTAGCGGTAAATTCTCTGGGCAAGTTTAATGGCACACCAAATCCGGCGGCTGTGCCTAATGGTGAAGAATTGATATAGGAAATCGTGGAATCAATCAGCATATTGTCATCAATTAAGGACTCCGCAAAACCTAAAAGCCAAACGGCAACTGTTGTTGGCATGGCTCTTTGCAGGTGAGTGTATCCCGGCATGGCGGTGTTTTTATGTTTTTCTGCAAGGTCTAACAAAGAGGATATGACTTTTTTGTTTAATTCTTTTATTTGTTGCAGATGATGGCGCATAAATAATCGACTGCAAGTTAACACCTGATCATTCCGACTTCTGCCTGTATGTGTTTTCTTGCCTAAACTTCCTAATTGTTCCGTTAGATAAAATTCAATCGCTGAATGTCCGTCTTCATATTTGTTATCCAGAGAAAATTCTCCGGATTGAAATTGTTTTTTTAAGACTTTTAAGGCCTTTTTAACTTTTCTGTATTCCTCAGAAGTGAAAATTCCGATTTTTTTCAAACCCTGAACGTGGACTTTTGTTGCTTCAATGTCAAATACAAACAAGTGTCTGTCCAGCTTGATGTCATTGCCAGCCATAAAATCCATTAAGTCCTGATGAATATTATTTCCATCTTCTCCGCTCCAGAGATAATTTTTGTTTTTCATTAAATGATTCCTGTATTGATTTGTAAATTATATCTCTCCTTTAAAGCCAGATTCATATTTTGAATCGCCTGAGTGGCAGCTCCTTTAAGAAGATTATCAATTGTGACACATAAAACCAGATGATTGTTATCGACTGTAAAACCACCAATATTAACATTGTGAGTATTTTGCACCGATTGAACTTGTGGTATTTCAGCTGAAATATTGATGAGCTCAGCCTCTTTGTAAAATTTTGAATACATTTGAAAAACATCTTCAGGCTTTAAAGCTGATTTCAATTCAACTGAAATTGTCAGATGAATGCCTCTGAAAAACTCAGCGACATGTGGCATGAAATTAACTTTTTGTCCGATGACTTTCGAGATTTCTTTTTCATGAATGTGTCCTGTGAGTTTATAAGCCATGAGATTGTCTTGTAGTTTCTCAGGGTTGTTATTGTCACAAGGTTTGCTGCCGGCTCCGCTGTAACCGGAAATGCCGAAGATGTTTGGTGTTCCTTTGATAAAATCTTTCACAGGGAGTAAACCAAGTTGCCCCGCTGTGGCATAACATCCCGGATTGGCTATAAGATTTGCTGAATTTGCATTCAAAGTACAAGTTTCAGGTTGACAATATTGCCAGTCATTGTCAAAACGAAAATCTGAACTGAGATCAATTATTATTTTATCGCAAGAAAGCTGTTTCCACAGATTATTGTATTTAGCCGCAATGTTGTTAGGTAGTGCCAAGAATAAAACATCAGTATCCAAATCGACTACACTTTCTATTTCATCAGCACGGTATTTTAACTCTTTGTCAGAAAATTTCGGGACGATATCACAAATTTTTGTGCCGTTATATTCTCTTGAGTAAGCAGCAATTAGTTTCGTCATCGGGTGTTTGTCAATCAATTGAATGAGCTCAAAACCGACATAACCTCTGGCTCCGATAATAGCTGTTTGAATGATGTCAGACATGAGCAGACTCCTCCCAACTATCCTGATATTCATGAGCTTTTTGCATGCATTGCATTGATTCGATGTGTTCCATACCAATGCTAAATGAAATCCAGTTTTCATGTTTGCATGAGCAGTCTGATTTTCTAAAATACCATGAGTTTATTGGGTTATTTGATCTGGAACGCCAATATAATTGAGGATAATATTCCAGCATTTTTTCCCAGATGGCTTTGCCCAACCCACGACCTTGAGCCAGAGGAGTGACAGCAAATTTATTCAAATAAGGCTTTCCATTAAAGCCTTTTGTGATGATTGCCAATGCTTGAGCTGTTTCTGATATAAACAGCGATTCCAAATCAAGTGAGTCCAGAAAATCGGGTTTTAGTTTCTTTTTAAAAGTTGATTCAAGCAGACTAATGACTTTTAATTTCAGATTTGCCGGAATCACATCATATTGATTGATACTTTCACCCATAGAAACGAATGTGCCT
>JAGRJO010000282.1 GCA_020442725.1 Lysobacterales bacterium | reverse complement strand
GAAAGTATTACCAATTTTCTGAATGATGAATTTAAAACTCATTCGCAAAAAGTATTGGTCAATTTGGCTTCTAACGAATATTGGAAGTCGGTTCAACCCAAGAAAATTAATGCAAAAGTCATCAATGTGGCATTTAAGGAAATCAAAGATGGAAAAGCTCGAATTATTGCAATTTTTGCTAAAAAAGCGCGGGGCATGATGACAGATTTCATTGTTAGAAATCGTGTGGAAACCGTTGATGGATTAAAAGATTTTAACTACGAGAATTACAAATTTGATGCATCGGCATCCAATGAAAATTCTTTTGTTTTCACACGTCCACAACCAAAACCGGTTAAAAATTAGTATGATTGAATTTATTAAAAACATGCCAAAAGTTGAGCTTCACATGCATGTGGAAGGTTCGATGGATGCTGAAATTCTGTGGAGTTTGGCACATAAAAATAATTACAAACTGAAATACAACTCCGTTGAAGAATTGGTGAAAGCTTATAAATTCAACAACTTAACTGAATTTATTGAAATGTACATGTTAGGCACCCGTGTGATAAAGTCGGAACAGGATTTATACGATGTTTGTATGAATTACTTCCATAGTTGTGTCGAACAGAATATCAGCCATACTGAGGTGCATTGTGATATTCGTACTTATGTGGATTATGGTTATTCGGCTGAATTTGTCATTAATGCCCTGCATGGTGCATTTGTCGATGCAAAACGCAACTTTGGAATCACTGGTGGATTTATGCCGTGTTTTATCCGGCATCTGGGTAATGAAGTGGCAAAGAAAGATCTGGAGTTGCTGTTGCCTCATAAAGATAAGATTCTTGCTATAGGTTTATCTGCAGTCGAAGTGGGATATCCTGCATCATTATTCAAAGACACATTTAAAAAAGTTCATGATGCAGGAATTCATGTAATCGCTCACGCAGGCGAAGAAGGGCCTCCCGAATACATCTGGTCCGCCATCAATGACATTCATGTGCAGCGCATTGATCATGGTGTTCGATGTCTGGAAGACGACAAACTGGTCGATTATCTGGTTGAAACACAAATACCTCTGACTGTTTGTCCATGTTCTAATGTGGCGCTGAAAGTTTTTGATTCCTTAGCTCAACACACTTTACCAACCATGCTGGCAAAAGGTCTGAATGTTTGTATCAATTCCGACGACCCAGCTCATTTTGCCGCAAATTTAACTGAGAATATGATTGGAATTGCTGAAAACACCACTATCGGCAAACTGGAACTCATCCAAATGGCAAAGAATGCTATCAATGGTAGCTTTGCTGATGAAGCCCGAAAAGTTGAGTTACAAACAGAGCTTGAGAACTATGTTAAAAATCATTAAAAGCCCCATCTTCCAAATTGTAATCGTTATGATTGCTATGGCGTTATTTGACCCAGGAAAAGCTGGATACAAAATCAAGGAATTTAGTTTGCTCAAAACCTCCGGGTTTCTTGCTTTGAGTTTGTTGTTGCTTTGGCTTTTGCTGTCTTATTAATTCAATTTTCAGAAAATCTCAGACCTTAAACACTTACAGATGAAAGATAAGGTCTTTGTCTACCTGATGATAGTCTCGTTTTCCTTGATTACACTTTTTATGACATTTACTGCTAGTGTCAGAATTTTCATTAGTTAATAGAGACTGAAGTTTTCAGGGTTATCATCGAGGAATTTTACTAAGAAATATTCATTAACGGTAAATTCATGACTTTCTGCCCATTCTATTCATTGCTTTGACGTGCCTATAATACCCGCCAATGGTAATAAAATTGGGGAATAGCCATGAATTTAACAAAAGCCAGTCTGAATAATCCGGCAGCACTTGCTGTAGCTATTGCTTTAATTTCGCTTTTTGGATACCTTTCCATTAAAGATAGACCCATTCAGCTTTTACCCAATTTATCACAGCCCCAGATTTCAATTTTCAATAATTGGAGAACCGCAGCCCCGGCTGAAATGGAATCCAATATTGTTGAGCCACAGGAAACCATTTTAAGACGAACTCCTGGTTTGAAGGAAATTACCAGTAATATTAACCGTGGATTTGCCAATATCACTCTGACATTTGAGCAAGATACTGACATGGATGCGGCTTTGATAAATGTAATCAATAATTTGAATCAGGCACCACCTTTACCGGTCGATGCCGGTGAACCGTTTGTCGCAGTTGGTGGTCAGGGACAGCCAAATGTGGCTTCATTACAAATATATCCGCATCCGGACAATCTCAATCCGGATTATTCAGCTGAAAAATATGAAACAGTTCTTAATGATATTGTTGAAGCTCGCTTAGCAAGAATTCCGGGAGTGAGTCGTGTCAATATGCAGTCACGCAGACCTTATGAGGTCAGAATCAACTTTGACCCTTTTCAGGCTGCAGCTTTGGGAGTTCCGGTTTCGAGTGTTGCTCAAGCAATTTCAAGCACTTCAGATGTATCTGCCGGCGTTGCTAATGTTGGTCGCA